>JACPFH010000677.1 GCA_016183075.1 Deltaproteobacteria bacterium
TGATCTCTGGCTGCGAATCGGGTTGATTACGCCGGTTCCGCTCATTCCAAAACCTCTGGTTATCAAGCGCGGCGGTCATCCCGATCAGTTGTCCCGCTCCACCTGGGGTCTCGATCGGTTTCGCGTCATGGCTTTGATGAAGCTGCTTCGGGGGGGCATCGATCAGGAGCGACGGAAGTGGGTTATTGAGGCGCTCCAAAAGAAAGCGGCGGTCTTAGCTCAGGGCGCCCGAAAGCGGGGCAGGACCGCCGAGGCCGCAGGCTATGAAAGGCTTGTGGGAAGCATCAAATGTAAAGGGGGCGAGCCATGAGCTCCCTTGGGGAACGCGCTCTCGGCTGCGGCCGATGGGTTCGTGCCATGAGTCGTACCGTTCGTAATCGGACGTCCGCAGCCTCGCTCGCGCTCCCCTCGGTCGCTGTGAGCTGAGCGGGCTCTCTGAACGAAACATGGACGGAGCAGCGGTCGCGTGGCGTAGTCCCGTGGAGCGAAGGGAGTCCCGAAGCCCGTAAATTTTGGATGCAAGCAAGCTTGCGGGTGACCTGGCAGGGAAATGGCGTTATGAGTGACGAGAGGATCCTCGAATACGGCAGGGAGAAAGGATTTCACGCTCAGACGCTGGAGCGGTGGCTCAGCATGGCCGAGCCCGATCGGGAAGCGATCGCCGACCTGGCCCAAGCCTTGAAGCCCAGCGAAAACCACCTGCGCGATTTCCTCGACTGGCTCGATGAGATTTCGCTGCGCGACGGCGTGAGCCCGGGGAAGGTTCTGCTGAGCGAGCCGCTTGTCCGGATATTTTCCGACC
Organism: Deltaproteobacteria bacterium; assembly: GCA_016183075.1. Classification (GTDB taxonomy): domain Bacteria; phylum Desulfobacterota; class Binatia; order UBA9968; family UBA9968; genus 2-12-FULL-57-22. The sequence continues at coordinate 803 of JACPFH010000677.1, forward strand.
CGCGTTTGAGCCGTAGCGATAAGCTCAAGCGCATCAAAGAGGAAGTCAGGCGGCTCAGGTTCCCGCGGCTGAGTCGCATTGAGGATGCCTTTCGGGGGGCGGTCCACGAAATGGGGCTTAGCCCTCAGATTCAGGTTGCCGTTCCGCCGGGTCTGGAAGGGGGGACCGTGACCGTCCGGTTGAAGTCGGCAAGCTACGAGGAGCTGAAGCGGCTGGTCGGTGAGCTCGGGCGCGCGTTGGAGACCGACAGCGCCCGGAGGCTGTTCGAGCTTTTACGGGGTGAGAGTTGATGCAGGAATTGGTTCCGCAAGAAGTCGTCGTTGAGGCCGGCGCGGCGCAAGGCCCGATATTCAGAAACCTGAGACAGACCTTGCCGCATGTCCCCTTCACCGTGGTCGAGGATCCGAAAGCATTCTGGGCATCGCTCGCCGCCGCGCGCGATCCGATGGGAAGCGGAAAAAAGAGCCTGTTTTTGGTGCGCCACAAAGGCGAGTTCTTGAAGAAGTGTCCCGGCAGCAACGGGCAGGTTTGCTGCAACTATTTCGTCGTTAATTTCGCGAGCAACTGCCCTATGGAGTGCAGCTACTGTTACCTGCAGGAGTATCTCGCCAATAACCCCGCGCTCAAGGTCTTCGGCAACGTGGAGGATTTGGTCGCCGAGGCCGACCGCTTGTTCAGCCGGCACCGCCGTTTTTTCTTTCGCATCGGCACGGGGGAGATAACGGATAGCCTCGCGCTCGACCCCTACATCGGTTTTTGCGCCGAGGTGATTCCGTTTTTCGCCGCGCAACCGAACGCGCTGCTTGAGCTGAAAACCAAGACCGACCGGGTCGAAGGGATTCTCGGGCTCAACCCAAGAGGACGAGTCGTGGTCTCGTGGTCGATGAATCCCCAGCGGATCATCGACGACGAAGAGCGCTTGACGGCTTCCTTCGAGCAAAGGCTGAGTGCCGCGCGCCGCTGCCAGGAGGCAGGGTACCGGCTGGGGTTCCACTTCGATCCCATGATCGAGTATCCGGGTTGGGAAAGGGATTATCGAGACATGGTGGAGCGAATTTTTGCGACGATCGATCCGCGCCGGGTCTCCTGGGTAAGCCTGGGGGTCTTACGGAGCACGCCCGGCTTGAAGCGGATCATGCGGGAGCGATTTCCCTCCACGGACCTGCTCTGTGGAGAACAGGTTCTCTGTCCCGACGGCAAGATGCGTTATTTCCAGCCGCTGCGAGTCAGCATGTACCGTAAGATGCTCGGCTGGATTCGTACCGCCGCGCCGGCGGTTTTCGTCTACCTGTGCATGGAATCGAAGGAGGTCTGGGAGCAGGTCTTTGGCTTTGCTCCAAGCTGCGAGAAGGAGCTGGGGAAGGCAATACTCAGTAGGGAATAGGCCTCGTACTCCTCACGCTGCTCGGTCGCATTGCTTTCCTCTCTTTTGTATTGTAAATTGGAGAATAGCTTACCTTATTAAAGAAGGACTTACTCTTATGCACAAGACAAGTGTAACCAGAAAAGGGCAGACCGTGGTACCCGCTCCGCTCCGAAAGAGGTTTAACATCGGGCCAAAGTCACAGTTGGTATGGTCCACGGATGGTAAGGTGATCGAAGTGACTCCGCTTCCTTCGGATCCGATTCGGGCGCTGCGTGGTTCCACGGAAAAGCGTCGGTTGCTTCGGGCGTTATTGAAGAGGAGGAAGGAGGATAAGGCGCTTGAATGATAGGGCTTATCTTCTGGATACCTCCGCGATTTTTGCCCTTACTGATAACGAAGAGGGAGCTGACTTCGTAGAAAACCTTCTGGCACGGGCCAAGAAAAAAGAGTTATCCCTACATATATCGAAGATGACGGCGATGGAGATTTACTATGTGTCTTTGCAGGAGGGAGACGAAAAAGAGGCTCATGACCGTCTCTTGCTGGTGAGATCGCTGCCCCTGGTTGAATTACCCTTGGACGACGATTTGGTGTTGCCTGCTGCTAGGTTTAAAGGGAGGTGGAAGGTGTCGGTGGCAGACGCATGGATAGCGGCGACAGCCGCAGTTCGTGATCTCACGCTTATTCACAAGGATCCTGAATTCGAACGTCTCAAGGAAGGAGTCGCTCTTTTAGCCCTTCCGTATAAGCCAAAAAAGAGGAGATAAGTTCGCAAGGGAAAGGGAACGCCGAGCTTCTTCGTCACCGACGCGCCGGACCGCTTCATCAAGGTGGGCCGGCGCTTTTTGGGAGAGAAGGTGGAATCCGCCGTCCGGATAGAGCGCTGAGCTTAACCCTAATCCAGTCTCTTTTAAGAAGTTAGCCCTAATCCGAAATAAATTTTGGCCCCTACATGATCAACTTCCCTCTCCCGTCGCGGGAGAGGGCGAGGGTGAGGGCAAATTCCATGCGCACCACCCTCACCTTTAATCCTCTCCCTCCAA
>JACPFH010000698.1:0-2027 GCA_016183075.1 Deltaproteobacteria bacterium
ACAGAAAATTAATTCTTATAGGGTGGTATTCTCGTTTTTTTTTGGGTATAGGGGACACAGGGACCAATTCACCGAGAAGAGGAGGCCTAGCTTATGGCTGAAACAGTTGCCCATTTCATTGCGCCCAACGATCCGGGTTTGATCTCCGAATCGGTTCAATGTCCGGCGAAGAGCGGGAATGTGACCGCTTACCTTTCGCGGCCGAAAGACGGTGGGAAACGGGGGGCCGTCGTCGTGATTCACGAGAACCGCGGCCTCGTCGATCACATCAAAGACGTGGCTCGGCGGTTTGCGAAGGATGGGTTTGTCGCGTTGGCTCCCGATCTGCTTTCCCGCCTGGGCGGAACGGGCCAATACAAGAGTCCGGATGACGCGATCGCGGCGATCCGGACACTTACCAACGACATGGTGGTCGAGGACCTGCACGGCGCGCTGGCTTATCTCAAGAAGCTGGATTTCGTTAGCGGCCGGCTCGGCGTGGTGGGATATTGTTGGGGCGGCGGCCAGTCGTTGAATTTTGCCACCAAGTGCAAGGACCTCAACGCCGCCGTGGTATATTACGGGCGCAATCCCGATCCCATCGATCAGGTGCAGAACATCCCCTGCCCGGTGCTGGGAAACTACGGTGAGGACGACCCGAATATTATTCCGGGCGTCGAGCCTTTAAAGCAGGCGTTGACCAAGTACGGGAAAAAATTCGACATCAAAGTGTACCCCGGCGCCAAGCACGCCTTCAACAACAACACCAGCGCCGAGCGCTACCATCCCGAGGCGGCCAGGGACGCGTGGGCGCGAACGGTCAGCTTCTTCAAGCAGAGCCTCGCAGGTTGAGCGGAAAGAGGGCTGAGTAACGAGGACTGAGGATTCTACCCGGCCCTCAGTCCTCATGGCTCAGCGCTCAGTCCCGGGCCAATTCCGGTCTTTCTCCGATCGCTTGTCGCGCCACTTCCGGGGTGATGAGGTAGGGGCCCTGCGTGGTGTCCTTCCAGATCTGCTGCGCCATCTGGGAATCGCCGCCGAAGACAAGATACGCTAGGCTCCCCGCGGTGAGTCCCATCGTAACGGAAATCGCTTTGACGGGGATAAACCACAGGTTCCCGGCGGTGACGCCGATACCAACCGCAGCCGGTTCGGCGAAATCGGCGGCCGCGAGCGCAGACGGGAGGAGCACGCTCGCGAGGAGAAATACGGCGACGAGCCGCCGGATTCTGGGATGGGACATTGCTGCTATCCTTTTAAGAAGAGCTTCGGGCGCAGGGCATGGACGCCGTGGGAGGGATTCCAATAACGCTGGATGCCGAAATAGCAGCAGCACCGTTCGCTGTCCATGTCGTTGTCGAATACCCGTAGTTGGCCATCCTGAAAACGGACGCGGGCGAGACAGGTGCCCCCCGGGACGGTCGAGGTCATGATCTCGACTACGACACCGAGGCCCCAGTGCTGGTGCCCGTCGTGAGAAACCTCGTCGCCAACCCGCAGGTACAATCTCTTTCTTTCTGCCACCGCCGCCATCCTTTGAGCGACCATAACAAGCTTCTCCGCCGAGGTCAATCTCTTTCCAAGAATTCCACCACCCGAGCGGCAAGTCCGTCCGGATTATCATGGTGGATCATGTGGCCGGCGTCTTCGATTTCGGCGAGGGTTCGGTTAGCGATCGCCTCCAATCGCTGTTCCATGTCGGGCCTGGGGGCCTGGCGGCTCTGTTTGCCTCGAACGATCAGGACGGGACACTCGATACGGCGATAGAACGCCATGGCCTGGCCGGAATAGAATGGCTGGGGCGCCATGGTCCGGTGCAGGGGGTCAAACTTCCACACCCACTTTCCGTTTTCGTTCTGTTTCATTCCCCACGCGGCCAATTGCAGCGCGAAGTCGCGCTTCAGCCGCGGGTTCCCTTTCTGCAGTCGCGCGGCAGCGTCTTCGAGACGGGCATATTCTCGCGGCTGATTCTGCTCGACCGATTTCATCTCGGAGATCCATTTCTCCATGCGCCATGGCGCGTCAGGGAAGTTGAGGCCGATCGGGCC
>JACPFH010000698.1:2062-3456 GCA_016183075.1 Deltaproteobacteria bacterium
CCATCGAGTGACCGAGCAATGTGACCGAGGATACCCCTAGCGATCCTATCAAGGAATCAAGGTCGAGGACGTAATCGGGAAAATGGTAATAGCCCCCCGCGCCCACCCAGCCGCTGTCTCCGTGGCCGCGGCAGTCCGGAGCAACTATCCAGAGCGGGCGGCCGGTTCTGCGCTGGAGGCATCCTACGAGCGGCTCCCAGCTACGGGCGTGATCGAGAAACCCATGAATGAATATGAGCGGTTCATCTCCCCGGTCTCCCCATTCGAGATAGTGAATCTTGAGCGCCCGCACATCAATGTTGTGTTCTCTTGGTTCGGGCATGCGGATCAGCTTTTTCTCACGGGGATCTCGATAAAATCTTTTTTCTCCTCGGACCAGACATACGCTGAGATGCGCCTGACGGTACCGTTATAAATAGAGATCACGATCTGAGCCGCTTCGGGAAAGGTGGGCTCGCCGAACGGCATGGCAAACGCCCGGTCTTCCGCGGAAAAATACGCCTCGTGCTCGGGATGAGAATGGTAGAAGGCCGTAATCCTCGCGCCGCGGGTTTCCGCCTCCTGAAGGACGGCTTCAAGCTCTTTTGGGTCCATGGCGTAGGCGGTAGCGGCGGTGCGCGGGTAAGTTTCGGGGTCGAGCGCACGAAGCTGGTTTTGAATATTCTTGCACCGGTGCACCTCGTAGGATCTCCCGTTGTGGAGGATGATGCCGCAGCACTCCTCGGGGAAAGTTTCCGCGGCATGGCGCGAGATTTCGTCCCGCGCCTGTTCCGTAAGCGCAAGCTCTGAGGGGGCGTTCATGGATCGGGCTCTTCCTCCTTCCTTTACCATAGCGGGGGTGGGGTTGGCTATTTCTCTTTGCCGTTGACTCCGCTGTGCCATGGGCTAAGCTCTATGCCGTGGCGGCGACGAAAATCCTGCGCCGGTTGCTGCTCTTGCCCTACCAAGTTTTCGCCGCATTGCTTTTTTTAATGCTCCTTTTGCTGTCTGTCCCGGCAAGCTTCGTTGCGGGGTTGCGCGATCCCAGGGGTGATCGGGCACACCGCTGTCTCACATACTGGGCCCGAGCCAACCTCGTATTGGCCGGGCTCCGCGTGAAGGTCGAAGGATTGGATCGGCTCGACCCCAAGGCTGCTTACGTCTTTATGCCAAACCACGCAAGCTTTCTCGATATTCTGTTAACGCTCGCCTATGTCCCCTACAATTTTCGGATGATCACCAAGGAAGAGATGTTCGTGATCCCTCTCGTGGGCTGGCTCTTGAGAAGGTCGGGCCAGATTCCCTTGAACCGGAAAAGTCCGAGAAAAGGCCTGCGGAGCCTGGAGTTGGCCGGGCGCCTCATCGCCGAGGGGATCTCGGTAGTGGTCTTTCCCGAGGGCACCCGGACCACAAAC
>JACPFH010000709.1 GCA_016183075.1 Deltaproteobacteria bacterium
AAAGATTCTGGTCATCCGGTGGTGTCTCGTCAACCCAAGCTGCGGCTGAAACCTACCGGAAGCTAACCATTGGGTTGAGACGGGCGCTGAGAAATGCGCCGCTCACCCTTGGCGTTAGGCTGCTTCTCGTTAGTTCGGACATGCCATGGCAGATCCTCTCGACGAGGTCTTCGCGGACAGCCCAGCGTTCGCTGCCGCCGTCCGTCGGTTCCGGCTTCGTTTCATTTGGTCTTTAATCTCAGGGCTCTCGGCAATCGTGGGGCTGGTGCCGCTGGCACACTGGATTTCGTCGCGGATGTTCAACCTCCTTCCGGCCATTCCACTCTGGATCTGGCAGTGGGGCTTTGTGGTCACTGCCGTCGTCGTTATGTGGGTGACGATGAGCGTGCCGAGCATCTTGATGCGTCGCTTGTTTCCTCCTAGACAGCGCCGCTATCTTCAAGTCAACTTATCAACGGGAATCGCCGAAGGCGAGCTTCGCGTTAGCGGCGTGAGGAAACCGAAAGTGTCACCGTCAGAAGGCAGGTTGATGGTTGACGTCACTGATCGGCCAGATGCGCTGCAAGGCTACGTCTATGACAGTGCGCGTCGCATCTTTGTGCCACCCGCGCAGGCGAATGTCCCAGACAGTCCACAGGCGCTCATTTAAGGACCGAATGCTCCTGTCGCACCGGGACAAGAGGGACCAGCAGCCTAACAGCCGCTGCAGCCGACGAGCGGCGGATGGTTTAGACTCCTTTGAACGACCGCTCCCGCCGCTCGCGGCTGAGCGGCACTGCGTTAGCCTGCCTGAACCAGATGTCGAGGAATCAACACAATGGCCTTGCCTGACAGCTACACACTTAAACCAAATTCGGTTCCGGCCTACTTCGATGCGATTCTGGATGCACAGCCCCCTGAACGCTTCTCGGTGAAGTTTATCGAGAATCTTGGCTTCACCTCGACGAACGACCGCCTGTTCATCGGCATTCTCAAGGATTTGGGATTTCTGAACCGCGACGGGGCCCCGCAGCCACGGTATTTCGACTTTCTCGACCGGTCCCGTTCAAAGCAGGTCCTAGCCGAAGGTATTCGAGAAGCATTCGTGGATCTCTTTGCCATCAACACGCGAGCTAACGAGCTGGGCGCTGGCGAAATCAAGAACAAGCTCCGAACGCTGTATGCGGGCAAGAAGACCAACCTCGTCATCGGCAATATCGCCAAAACGTTCCGCGCACTTTGTGACTACGCGGATTTCTCGACGCCGCTCCCCCCAAGAGAGTCCGCCAACGCCGGACAAACCCCGGAAGCCAAGCCGGCAGTCAAGCCGCCATCCAAGCGTGATGAACCGCCGACTCCGGCGACCACGGAAAAGCCTGGAGCCGGCGCTGGGAAGATCACCGTGTCGGGACTTCAGTACCACATCAACATCGTGCTCCCCGACACCCGGGATCAGGCGGTGTACGATGCCATCTTCAAGAGTCTCCGGGAGCACTTGGGATGAACCAGATGGACCTCTACGCGTTCGTATATCGCGGCGTCCTCACGGAGGAAGCGCTGGGCCGAACGGGTCGGCGGCGACGCAGCCATTTCGGTGCGGAGGATGCGCGAGAACTTCAGCAGTCCCTCTCTTTCGATTCGCTTGATCCCGATTTACTGGCCGAGGGACAACGAATGTCCGTCGTCTACGCGGCGGTACACGCGTTCGAGAACGCGGTCCGAGCGATGGTGACGAAGGCGATGAGTGAGAAGCACGGCGCAAACTGGTGGGGCAAGGTGCCAGAGCGGATTCGCAGGACATCGAAATCACGCATGGAAGAAGACGCCAAGTTTCGCTGGCACGGCGCACGAGGCTCGAACGAGATCAACTACTGCGACTTCGGAGATCTGTCGTCAATAATCGTCACGAGCTGGGCGGTGTTTGAGGACCTCCTGGGCAACCTTGAGTGGGCCAAGGCTACTCTGACCTCTCTCGAAAAATCCCGTAACATCGTCATGCACGGCGGAACCGTGGCCAAGGAGGATGTGGAGCGAATCGGAATGAACATTCGCGATTGGATTCGCCAGGCAGGCTAACAAGCCGATGAAGCTGACGGTCGCCTTTGGCGCCCGCAGCTTATCGGCAGCGTTAGCCGATTAACACAATGGACTGGCTTACGTTTATCGCGGAGCTTTTCAAGGCACTGACCTGGCCTGTTGTGGTCGTTGCTGTTGTTCTTCTTCTCCGCCGTGAGATTAGGAATCTGCTCCCGTTTCTGAAACGTCTCAAAGCTGGTCCAGTAGAGGCGGAATTCGATCGGGAGGTTCAGGAGATCAAGAGCGGTGTGGAAACTCAACTCCCGTCTATACCGCCTTCCGTCACTACGTCACCCGAACAGCAGAAGCTATTGCAGCTTGCGGAAGTTAACCCGCGCTCAGCCATCATCGAAGCGTGGCGAGGTCTAGAGTTTGCTGCCCGGAAGTTGCTCGAAAGCCAAGATCCATCGCTCACACTGCCAGAATTTCAACCCCCAATCGCGCTGCGAAGGGCACTCAACCGGCTTGAAGTGCTTACGCGCGATGAGATGGGTCTTTTTAACGATTTACGGTCCCTGCGAAATCAGGCGGTACACCAAGATAATTTTGCGCCCAGCTATGAGTCCGTTTTGAACTACATCGATCTTGCTGTTCGGCTGCGGTCCGCTATTGATTCGAGGTTACGAGGTGGCACAGTCGGCTAACCATCGGCTGGAGCGGCCACAGAAGACGAGCCGCTCAGCCGCAAAGCCTCATGGGTAAGCAAACGCCACAGGTGATAATCAGCTCTAAAAGCACCGTGCCTCGACGCAATGTTCAAAAAGATAGGTCCGGGGTGTTATTGCCTGTCGGCCGCCCTGTCTGGCTGGCGGCTCGGTATCATGACTAGACTTGGCTGCGACGCCGTGCTATAAAGATTTTAAATGGG
>JACPFH010000710.1 GCA_016183075.1 Deltaproteobacteria bacterium
GAGGCCCTCGAAGCATGAGCCCGTCGAAGCATGAAAGGCTGGTTTTTCAGCAGTATCAGCTTTTCTTAGCCGACCCCTGACCGCTGAGCGCTATTTCCCTTCTAACTCAAACTCAAACCACCGTCCACGATCAGCGTCTGACCCGTCACAAAATCTCCCCCGGTCACCAAGCCGACGATCGCCGCAGCCACATCCTCCGTGGTCGCAATCCGCTTCAGCGGAAAGCTCGCGGAAGCGCGCGCGACCATCGCGTCGTATTCCGTCCCGAAATGATCGCGCATCCACTTGGTATCCGTGAACGCCGGCGCGACCGCGTTGACTCTGACGTCCGGAGCCAACGCGACAGCCAAACCCCGGGTCAGGTAGATCAACGCGGCCTTGGCGGCGCCGTAAGCAAGCGAGGAAATCGTCGTCGGAGCGAGGACGCCGGAGATCGATGAGACGTTCACGACCATCCCCCGGCTTTTTGCGAGCAGAGGAGCAGCAGCCCGGGCGCAGCGAAAAGCGCCCTTCAAGTTGACGTCCAGGATATCGTCCCAAATCTCGTCCGTAATCCAGGATATCGTCCCAAATCTCATCCGTAAGCCCCTGGAGATCGCTCAAAGGGACCCAGCGTGTCGTCCCGGCGTTGTTGACCAGCACATCGAGCCGGCCGAAATGTTCGCCCACCTGCTCGATCATGCGCCGCACTTCGCCGTCGTTTCTGACATCACCGCGCACGCACAGAGGCTTCGCTCCAGCCCCGGACACCTCCGTGGCGAGCCGTTCGGCTTCATCCTTAGCAGTCCGGTAGTTGATCGCGACGCCGCAGGCGCCGCTTTGCGCCAAGCGCAAGGCCGTCGCCCGGCCAATGCCGCTGGCCGCCCCGGTCACAAGCGCCACCCTGTCCTTAAGTTCCATCCCTCCCGCCTCCCAACCTTGTCAATCGTCAACAGTTATTGGTCAATGGTTAAAAACAACTCGTTATTTCCCTCCCTGTTTCCCATTGACCATGGACCATGGACCATGGACGATTGACTATTGACCATTGACTACCTCCGCCGTAAGGCGGCGGTGGCCGCTTCATCGATGACCCATTGTTGCGGCAGCCGAACCAATTCTTCCTCGCTTCCGGTAAAGCGAACCGCCACACCGTAATCCCCGGCGGCGCCCGCGGGACTCACATAGCCCGCGACCACATCCTGGCGTACAAGCTCAGGATCACGCTCGAACGGATCGCCGTAGCCGCCGCCTCCGGGAGGATTCAGGCAAACATACTGGTCGTGCTTTAAATCGAGGAGCATCTTGGGGTTCGGCCGCTCGCCATTGTTTAACACGAGTTCCCCGGCCATGCCGGCTTTCCCTCCCAAGAGGCCCGTGGCCGGATACCGCGTGCGGTCGACGATGCAGCTTACGCTCCAACGGCCCTCCCCGCGCCGGGCAAATTCCGTGAGCTGTCCCAAACCTCCACGCCAGGCGCCGGCGCCGCCGGAATCCGGCCAAAGCTGGCGGCGGCGCATCACGATCGGCGCCAGGCTTTCGATCACCTCCGCGGGCACCCCGGCAACGCCGCTGGGAAAACCCACAGCGCTCAGCCCGTCCTTGGTCGGACGGGCGCCCGTGCCCCCTACCTGAAAAATTGTGATGGTAAATGGCGGGTTCTCGCCGCGCCAGACACTCAGCCAGATCGGATCGGCGCCAGGCGCCATAAGGCGGCCCGGCAGGGCGCCGGCCAACGCGGCGAAAATGGCGCTCGGCACGAAATGGCCCACGGCCTGGCGGCTGGCCACCGGAGCGGGATCGAGAGCGTTTAAAATGCTTCCCGGCGGGGCGGTCACTCTGACCGGTCGAAAGCTCCCCTCATTATGCGGCACGTCGGGGTAGATGGCCGCCTTCACCGCAAAGCTCGCATAGGCATGGGTATAGTTGAGGACCACGTTGATGCCGCGGGTGCTCTGCGGCGAGGAGCCGGCGAAGTCGATGAAGATCTGGTCGCCGGCGATGCGCACCGCGCAACGGATCACGATGGGCTCTTCGAAACCGTCGCCCCGGGTCTCGCTGTGCCATTCCCCGTCGGGCAACTCGCCGATCTTCGCCCTTACCGCCGCTTCGGAGCGACCCACGATCTCCTCGGCCACCACGGCGATGTCATCGAGGCCGAACTCTTCCATCATCTCCAAAAGCGCCCGCCCTCCCGCGTCATTGCAGGCCGCCTGCGCGTAAAGATCCCCCACGACTTCGTCGGGCTGGCGCACGTTGGCGCGGATAATCTGGAGCAGGACGCGGTTAGGATCGCCACGCTCAAAAATTTTCATGACGGGCAGACGAAGCCCCTCTTCGTAAACCTCGCGCGCCTCCGCTGAAAGGATCCGGCCGCCGATATCCGCGGCGTGGCAGGTATTGGCGAACAAAGCCACCATGCGCCCGCCTTTGAAGATCGGCGTGGTAATCGTGATGTCGTTGATCTGGCCCGCCGTCATCCACGGATCGTTGGTGATGAGCACGTCGCCCGGGGCGAGCGTCTCGGGCGGAAAGGCGGCAAGAAAATGGCGCATCGAGGTCGCCATGGCGTTGATATGGCCGGGCGTTCCGCTGATCGATTGGGCGATCATGCGTCCCTTGGTGTCAAAGGCGCCGCAGGCGAGATCCTGGCTTTCGCGCACGATGGTGCTGAAGGCCGTGCGCATGAGCGCGTCCTGCTGCTCATTGGCGACCGAAAGCAGCCGGTTCCAGATCACCTCGAGGGTTACCGGATCGATAGCCTGCCCTGAGCCTGGTCGAAGGGCCTGCCCTGAGCCTTGTCGAAGGGCTTCACTCACGGTCGAACCTCACGACAACATTGAGCCACTCGTCCACCTCCGCGCGCCCGCGGGCGCCGATGACAAGCGTCGACTCGCGCTCTTCGACAATCGCCGGGCCCGCGAAAACCTCGCCGGGCTTGAGCGCGTATCGATCGTAAACGGGGGTATCTACATAGCGGCCAAGCTCCGGAAAATAGGCCGGGCGTTTGCCTTTGAGGATGCGACCTCCGTGGGAGCTCCCCTCCGCCAGATAAGAATCCGTATCGGCTCGCGGCCCGCTCGCCACGACGCGCCAGTTGATCACTTCGAGGGGCACGTCCGGACCCTTGCGCCCGTACAGCGCGCGATAGACCTGTTCGAACGTGGACGCGATCTCGGGAAGATGCTCTTCTGCGAGAACGCCGTTCGGGAGCGGCACCGAGACCTCATGCCCCTGTCCGACGAAGCGCATCTCGGCGCTGCGCTCGTAGGAGATCTCCGCTTCGGCGAGGCCCGAGCCCTCAAGAATCGCGCGCCCCTCTTGGGCCATCTCGGCCAAAAGCCCGTTCACGCTTTGCCACTGAAGGTTATCGAGGCGGCTATAAGCGCTGCGCACGAAGTCGAAGGCCAGCGGCGCTGCGAGCAGACCAAAGGTGGACCCTACTCCAGCGCCGAACGGCGAGATGAGCGCAGGCAGATGGAGAATCTCCGCCACGCGGTAACCGTGAACCGGCCCGGCGCCGCCAAACGCGTAAAGAGGAAGACGCCGGGGGTCCTTGCCGCGCTCGCCCAGGTGGGTGCGCGCAGCATTGGCCATGTTCTCGTTGACGATCTGATGAATGCCCCAGGCAACGTTTTCGACCGTAAGGCCAAGCTGCTTCGCGAGCCGGGAAAGGGCCGAGCGAGCCGCTTCCAAGTCGAGACGCATTCTGCCGCCAAGAAAATAGCCGGGATCGAGATATCCCAGCACGAGATCCGCGTCGGTAACGGTCGGCGCGCTGCCTCCGCCGCCGTAGCACGCCGGCCCGGGCTCGGCACCGGCGCTTTCCGGCCCGACTTTCAGAAGGCCGAGCGCGTCAACGCGGGCGATGCTTCCTCCCCCGGCGCCGATCTCGATCATATCGATCACCGGAATCTTGATCGGCAAGCCGCTGCCGCGCCGGAAACGATACACCCGGTCGACCTCGAACTCGTGCGTCTTTAGCGGCCGCCCGTCCTCCACCGCGCACAGCTTGGCGGTGGTCCCGCCCATGTCGAAGGAAAGCAGGTCCGGATAGCCCGCGCGCGCTCCCAGGTGGGCCGCGGCCAGGGCTCCCGCCGCCGGACCGGATTCCAAAAGACGCACGGGAAAGCGCGCGGCGGTTTCCGCGGTCGCGATACCGCCGCTTGAAAGCATGACGAAAAAGCTTCCCGCAAATCCGATGCGATCCAAACGGCGGCGCAGCTCTTCAAGATAGTTAGCGACACGCTCCTGGACGTAGACATTCGCCGCCGTCGTGCTGGTGCGCTGAAACTCGCGGATTTCGGCGACGACCTCGGAGCTCAAGGAGACCCGAATCTCGGGCGCCATCTCGGAGATGATCTGCGCAGTGCGTCGCTCGTGCGCGGGATTGCGGAAGCTGTTGAGGTAAGAAACGCCGATGGCTCGGATGCCCTTATCGCGCAATTCGGCAACCAATCGTCGCACGAAGCCCTCGTCGAGAGGCTGGAGCACGCTCCCGTCGGCGGCAATCCGTTCCGGAACGTCGAAGCGCAGATAGCGCGGGACGAGAGGCTTGGGGAACTCCAGGTTCAAGTCGTAAAGCTCGTAGCGGTGTTCCCGGCCGATTTCCAGCGCATCGCGGAACCCGGCGGTGGTAAGAAGCGCCGTGGGAGCGCCTTTTCGCTCGATGATCGCGTTCGTGACCAGAGTCGTGCCGTGAACCAAAGTCCCGCGCTCGCGAGCCTTCGCCATCCCCTCCCCAAGCGCCTGCCTGAGCGCGGTCTCAACCGCCAGGCTCGGATCCCCGGGCGTGGTCAGGGTCTTATGAATGGTGGCTCGCTTGTCCTCACCGACGAGCAACAGGTCGGTGAATGTCCCGCCAATATCTACGCCAACTCGATACATAAACGCGCTCAGGCGCGAGGCAACAGGCGATAGGCAGCAGGCAACAGTCGTTGAACGGAGCGAAGCGGTTGAACGGCTTGAACCTTTTCGTTCAAAACGTTCCAATCGTTCAAATCGTTCAAGGGCCTCATGCCTATTGCATTTCTTATGTCTGCGCAAATAAATCCAACAGGCGCTGGGTCTGGTGCATTGCAGCCGGGCGCAGCAAAGGGATCTTCACGCCCGCGTCACGGTACTGCTGGACTCGCTTCTTTACTTCGTCCGGGGTGCCGCTCGCGGTCATGCCTTCGACGTAAGAGTCGGGAACGGCTTTGATCAGCCCTTGCATTCCGCCCTCGGCGTGGGCCTTTTCGAAGACCGGGATGTCATCTTTTCTGATATAGGGCTCCCCCACGCGCATCTTGGGGCCGGCAATAAAGGGTAGCTGGATCGGATCGAGCTTGGTGGCAACTTCCCAGCGGATCTCGTCCAGCGCCTTTTTGTGGTCATCCTCGATGGAGCAGTTGATCAACTGTGCCACCTCGAAATGGGATAAATCCCGGCCCGCCTCTTCGGCGGCTTCCCGGATGATCTTCAAGGCATTCACTGTATACTCTGGAGAACAAACCGCGTTCAACACCACGCCGTCCGCGATTTGGCCGGCGAGTCTCAGCCCTGTCCGGCTGGTCGCGGGGACATAGATCGGGATCCGCTTTCGCACGGGTTTCCACCCCAAGCCGACGTTGTCGAACTTCACGACCTGGCCGTGATAAGAAACTTTTTCGCCGCTGAGAAGCAATCGAATCGATTCGATATACTCCTTGAGAGTCGACGGAGGATCCGTGGGCTCGACGGCGTGGACCCGAGCATGGCTCTTGGTGCACGCGCCCGGAGCGAGCGTCATTCGCCCCTCCGTGAGCTCATCGAGCGTGGCCAGGGTCTGGGCCATGCAAACAGCGCTTCTCAGCCGCACAATCTGGGTGGTCCCGAGGATCAATTTCTTGGTCGCCAGGCCAATTGCGGCGAGACAACTAACCGAGTCGCGCATGAGCTCGATGGTCTCGGAGAAAAAAGCCATCTCGTAGCCCCGTTCCTCCGCCTGTACCATCAGCGTTGCGATTTCCCTCGCGTTGGTAAACTTCCCGTAACCGAGCGCAAAACCTACCCTTGCCATGCCTTTCTCCTCTATCTAAGTCTGTTCAGTTCGGGCCCCTACCAAGCCCCGAAAAAACTTTACGTTACCCCAACCTGCCCCCATGATCAACCTCGGGGTTACATGGGCGTTGCATCCAGCCGGAAGTCCTCCACAAGCTTCCCGGACCCGAGTTATCAGGCCGCGGACGGAGGGGACTGGCTCGCTTGCGTGCCTGTCCCCGTCACAAGGCTCCCTCGGGGGAACGCGCTCTCGGCTGCGGCCGATGGGTTCGTGCCATGAGCGGTACCGTCTCTAATCGGACGTCCGCAGCCTCGGTCGCGCTCCCCCTCGGTCGCTGTGTGCTGCTCCGTCCATGTTCCGCTTACGGAGCCCGCTCAGCCCAGAGAAACCCAGGGGAGCTCCCTGTCCCGGAGCGAAGATTGGCTCCGAGGCGCTGGAAGTCTCTGCGAAGCTGAGGATAAGCAGCATCGATGTCTGAGTCAGCCACGCTTTTCGGCTGACGAGTTTCGATGCTGCCCGAAGCGAGCAGCTAAGACTTCCCGCCGAGGAGACACTGGAGCGAGGGATAGGGGGCTCCCCTGGGAAGGCCAGAGCAACTCCTTCCTGGACCTATGTTTTGAACCTCAGCGGACTACTTTTCGAAGCAGAGCCACACGGGCGTTGACAGCCAAGTTTTTTATGTGATAGTCGCGGAAGAGAAAGGAGTTTGGCAATGGCAAAAATTCTCATCAAGAACGGCACCGTTATTACCATGGACCCGCGCCGCAGAATCATCAAAGACGGCGCGGTGGCGATCGAAAACGACCGGATTGTCGATGTGGGAAGGACAGACGCCCTTAAGAACTTTCAGGCCGAGAAGGTTTTTGATGCCACAGATCGGATCGTGATGCCCGGTTTGATCGACGCCCACTGTCATCATGTCCAGATGCTTGCCAGGGGCATCGGCGATGATGTGGATCTCATCGCGTGGTGCTACGAGCGCATCTATCCCTATGAAGTCTTGCTGGACGATGAAAGCACCTATCTCAGCGCCCTCCTCTGCTGCCTCGAGATGATCCGTACGGGCACGACCTGTGTCTGCGATCCCGGGGGATACCGGATGGACAATGTCGGAAGGGCTTTAGTAGAGACCGGCATGCGCGGGATTATCACCTGGGCGGGTATGGATCAATGGAGTGACGATCGACCCCTGCCGGACGGCCTGCCGGGAAAACTCGGCACCGCGGAAACCCTTAAGGTCGAGGAGAAGCTGGTCAAGGACTGGAACGGCAGAGAAGGCGGGCGGATCCGGGCTTGCTACGGCTTAAGAGTCGAGCCGAACGTGAGCGACGCGCTGTACCGCGGGATCAACGACCTTGCCAAGCGCGACGGCGTCATGGTGGAGATGCACGCGGCGGTCAATGTGGATCAGGTCGAATGGGTGAGAAAGCGCACGGGCCAAACCGTAATCGAGCACATGAATTCCCTGGGGATTCTGGGTCCGCACTGGTACCTCATCCACATGGCAGTGCTGACCGATAAAGAAGTGCGCATGCTCAAGGACAACGACTGCAAAGTCATCCACGTACCCGGAGCGACCCTGCATGGGGCGTACGGGTCGGCCAAAGTCGGAAAGTTTCCGGAGCTGATCGACATGGGTGTCACGGTGGCGTTGGGCTGCGACTCCAGCGCGGCAAACAACAGCCTGGATATGTTCCGAGCCATGTACGAGGCTGCCACCGTGCATAAGGAGGCGCGCCTGGTTGCGGACCTCATCGTGCCCGAAAAGGCCCTGGAGATGGCCACAATCGACGGGGCGCGGGCGGTGCATTGGGACCATGAGATCGGCTCCCTGGAAAAAGGAAAGAAGGCGGATATCATCATCGTCGAGGCCCGGCGCTCGAACTGGATCCCGATGCACGACTTCTCGATCGTTCCGAATCTCGTCTATTCCGGCGAGGGCGCGGACGTGGAAACCTCGATCATCGACGGGAAAGTCGTAATGGAGAATCGGAAGATACTCACCGCCAACGTGGACCGGACCCTGTCCCGGGCGCAGGAGGCAGCTTCCACGATCGTTTCCCGTCTTCCATACAGGATCAAGCCCCGCTGGCCTGTGGAATGAGCGCGACCTGAAGGAGGCTTGCTACGGCCCGTAACAAGATCCGGCACGGCCGCTGGCGTTGCCTTCACATTTTGAGGGCATAGGCAAGCCGAACGGGAGCCATGAGCCAGACAAGAACGACTGAGCTGTACGCCGGGCTCGGCGCTTTCTGGCTCTTAGTTTCCTTAACGGGCTGCGGTGTTCTCGAGGCGGCTCCGGGGATCCAAACCTCCCGATTTGCATTTGGCTTGATTGGGGATCTCCAGTACAACGCCGAGCAGGAGGCGCAGTTCGCTAACCTGATAGAGGATCTCAACCGGGCCGATCTCGCCTTCGTGGTTCACGATGGTGATTTCAAAAGTGGCTCGACCCCATGCACGGACGAAACCTTTTACCGCCGGCGGGATGAGTTTCAAAGTTCCAGACATCCTTTTATCTACACCCCCGGAGATAATGAGTGGACCGATTGTCACCGCAGTGG
>JACPFH010000711.1 GCA_016183075.1 Deltaproteobacteria bacterium
GGGGAAGCTCTATGATGCTCGGCCAAAATCCCGGTCCGCCTTCGATCAGGCTTCCTCGTTGGACGTTCGGCGTGAAACGGCGCTCGCTCATCGTTGTGTTTTTGATTTATTACCTAACAGGCTGCGGAAAAAGTGATTTTCATGCTTCGACAAGCTCAGCATGAACGGAAAATGCTCAATGATTCCAAGGCATAGTCCGTTCGCCCTGAGCGTGTCGAAGGGTGAACGGAGAGCTTTTCCGCAGCCTGCCAGGCCCCGTACGTTTAAAATTTTAGTCTTGGAAATGCAAGGATTGCGGGTTAGGATGAGGCCGTCGATCAGGAGGGCGCGTACATGAACGTTCTCATCACGGGCGGGACCGGGGTAAATGGGGCGGTGCTGGCACGCCTTCTTCTGTCGGAGGGTGACCGGCCGGTGCTCTTTGATAACCGGATGGATTTCTCCCTGATCGCTGACATCAAGGAAAAGGTCGATCTCGTCGAGGGCGATATCCTCGACCCTGAAGCTTTAAGGAGAGCCATCTCAAACCATCACATCACCCATGTCGCGCATCTGGCCGCGCTCATGCCCGATCCGGCTGAGGCGAATCCGCGCATGGCCGTAAAGATAGGCGCAGAGGGAACCGTTAATGTCCTGGAAGCGGCGCGGGCCTGCAAGATCCCGAGAGTCGTCTTTACGAGCTCCAAGGCTGTCTACGGCGAGATCATCGGCGATTGCGGTCATCCGAAGTTCGTTCCGGTCAGGGAGGATTATCCCCAGAAGCCGGCGGATCTGTACGGCGCCATCAAGGTTTGTTGTGAGGCCATTGGGAACTATTATCGCGAGAGATACGGCGTGGAATTCGTCTCACTTCGCTTCGCTTCTATTTATGGGCCGGGAAAAGAAGTCCGCCATGGGGCTCTTTCTTTTTATGGGCAGCTTATCGAAAAGGTGATGCGCGGAGAGGAGGTAAATCTCCCCGAAGGAGGCGATCAGGTAAACGATGTAATGTACGTGGGTGATGTCGCGCTCTCTATCCGGTTAGCCCTCAGGGTTGAGAGGCTCCATCACTGGACGTTCAATATCGGAACCGGAAGAGGCTCCACTCCAAGGGAATTTGTCACAGCCTTGAAGAGCCTCTTCCCTCACGCGCGGATTGAGATTGGTCCGGGACCAAGCCAGCTCGGGCGGGCCAAGAGCAGCTACTGCATTTTTGACATCTCCGCCGCGAGAGAACACTTAGGTTACGCGCCTATTTACGATGTCGAAAAGGGCGTTTGCGATTACGTGGAAACGATCCGTCGCCTGAGAGCTTAGGCAGCATTGATCCGGTTGACGCCCGCCTTTTTCCTTGTGTTTTAGCGCCAAGTGCCGTATTTTTTTGAGGTACCGTCTCCTGCGATCGGAGTCAGTCGAGAGTCGACTGCAAGATGATTGAGGACACAATTCGCCAGATTGCGATTTGGGCCGTGCCGGTGCTCGCGGCCATCGTGTTCCACGAGGTGGCTCACGGGTGGGTGGCTTACCGCCTGGGAGATCCCACCGCGGCACGGATGGGTAGATTGACGCTGCATCCGATCTCCCACGTCGATCTCTTCGGCACGATCCTTCTGCCGCTTCTGCTCATCGTGATGCGCTCGCCGTTTCTTTTCGTCCCATGACCAACCTCCTGCTCGCTCTGGCGAGCGCGATGGTTCTTAAGGCGCTGCTGTCGCTCGAAATTTCCGCCCATCGACCGATGGGCGCCTTCTGGCTTGCCGTCCTTACGCCGCTCGCGCTGATGGCGAAAAATAGCGTGATCATCAATGTGGTGCTCGCCGTCTTCAACGCGTTTCCGATCCCGCCTCTCGACGGAGGCCGAGTCCTGGTAGGTCTTTTGCCGGAACCCCATTCCTCGGTCGTGGCCCGGGTGGAGCCTTACGGGTTTCTCATCATCTTGCTGCTCTTGATGACGAACTTGCTGGATGGCTTGATCGGTCCGCCCATCCGTTTTCTGCTGGGAATCTTTGACCAAATGCTCTAGAAAGGAGTTGCATGGAAACCATCGTCAGCGGCGCCCGGCCCACCGGACGCCTGCACCTTGGCCATCTCCATGGCGCCTTGAAGAACTGGGTTCGCCTTCAGAGCGGCTATCGCTGTTTTTTCTTCGTTGCCGATTGGCACGCGCTTACCACCGACTATGCCTCCCCGGAGGGAATCGAGCAGAACACGCTGGAGATGGTCATGGACTGGCTGAGCGTGGGTTTGGATCCCAAACGGTGCGTGTTGTTTCGCCAATCCCGGATCAAAGAGCACGCTGAGCTTCACCTGTTGCTTTCCATGATCACGCCGGTCTCCTGGCTGGAGCGAAATCCAACGTACAAAGAGCAGATGCGAGAGCTTGAAGGGAGAGACTTGTCCACCTACGGATTTTTGGGCTATCCGGTCCTCCAGGCAGCGGACATTATTATGTACAAAGCGAACAAGGTCCCGGTCGGCGTGGATCAAGCCCCGCACGTGGAGCTTACCCGCGAAATTGTGCGGCGTTTTAACCAGGTCTATCGTCCCATCTTTCCGGAGCCGGAGGTCCTCCTGACGGAAACCCAAAAGCTTCCCGGCCTCGACGGCCGCAAGATGAGCAAGAGCTACAACAACGCGGTCTTTCTTTCGGACCCTCCCAAAGAGATCGATCAGAAGCTCAGTCGCATGATGACGGATCCGGCCCGGGTGACCCGAAAGGATCCGGGCGAGCCGTTGAAGTGCCCCGCCTTCCAGCTTCACCAGATTTACTGCACGCCGGACGAGATCGATTACGTTACCAAAGGTTGCCGCACCGCCGGGATCGGCTGCCTGGAGTGCAAGAAGATCATGATCAAGCACGTCGTGGAAGAGTTGGCGCCGTTTCAGGAAAAGCGCGCGGGTTACGAGCGGCGGCCCGCCGAGGTCAAGGAGGTGCTCGCCGCAGGCAATCGAGTCGCTCAGGAGCAGGCCGCGCAGACGATGAGCGAGGTCCGAAACGTGTTGGGGTTATGACAGACAAAGACAGGGACAGAGACAGAGAAGGAAATGATAGGGGAATTTTGAAATCTCTGTCTCAAATCTCTGTCTCTGTCTAAAAGGTCGGGATGAGTACCAGCGTAAAATTAGAGGTTTTCGAGGGTCCGTTGGACCTTCTCCTGCACCTGATCAAGAAAAACGAGGTCAGTATCACCGACATACCCATTGCGACGATTACGGAACAGTACCTCGCAACGCTGGATCTAATGCAGACTTTGAACCTCGATGTGGCAGGGGAGTTTCTGGTCATGGCGGCTACCCTGATACATATCAAGTCGCGGATGCTGCTCCCCGCGGGGGAGGAAGAAGAGGGAGAGGGAGAGGAAGGCGAGGATCCACGAGAGCAACTGGTGCGCCAACTGTTGGAGTACCAGAGGTTCAAA
>JACPFH010000712.1 GCA_016183075.1 Deltaproteobacteria bacterium
CCCCTGGCATGGCCTTCTTTGCGCATCTTCTCCAGCGTCTCTGCATCCGCCTCCAGGACGATTTCCCGCTTGATCTGAAGATCCTCAGCCATTATCCCTCCTCTTCCCGCCACGGAATGGGCCGCGTCAGCTCGGTCGAGCCTTGGATCGAGCCATTTCGAGCAGGTCCGACATTGGCAGTTTAGAAACCAAAATGCAAATCACGTTTCCTTCGCGGTGCAGAACGCCGTTGACCCCGCCGCGGGAGAAGAGGTAGAAGTTGATCTTTTTCTGCGGATCGAAAAACATGCCGGCGTCCTGCGGCGCATCGCGCTCTGTGCCAAGAAACGTGTAGCAAGTAAGCGAAGGGTTCTCTCCCTCGTAGACGGTCACCAGGATCTTTCTTCCTTTGACCTCCTCGATCAAGCCTCCGACGACGCGCAGGTTCATTCCAGAGAAATCAAATCCCATTGGCGCGAACCGGCCTGCGACGGAGCGGATAAGCTGTTCTTTCACCTGTGCTTCGCTCGCGGCCCGTATCAGCGCCACGTCCCTCCCTAGAACCCTTTCGTGCGTCGCCAGCGCAGTAAGGCCGATCTCTTGCCTGGGCTGCATCCAACGGACCACCGGAAGCGCGAGCAAAACGAGTGCGGCCGCAGCCAAAGCTGGCCACAGGGTTGATCGCGCGGGACGGAGCCATTCCTGCCAGATTCGCCGCGGCTTTCCCTCTGCACCAAGGGCGCCCATCTCCGCCACGATCCTTTCCTTGAGAGCGGCGGGCGCTCTAACGCCCGCTGCCAACCTGCGAACGTCTTCCTTTAAAGCCCTCTCCTCTCGATAGATCCGTGCGCAGCGCGGGCATTCCCCCAGGTGGACTTCGACGGCAGACCGCTCCGCTCCGGGCAATTCCTGATCCACCATTGCCGTGATCAGCTCTTGCGCATCTTCGCATCGCATCGCTTCATCACTCCGTTTCTTTCGGCCCCACGTACCCCCGAAGATGCCCGTGCAACAATCTTCGGCCCCGAGAAAGTCTGGAACGGACCGTACCCACGGGACAGGAAAGAACCTCGGCCGCCTCAGCGTAAGCAAAGTCCCCCATGTCCACCAGAATAATGGGGAGGCGAAACTCTTCGGGAATTTTCCTCAGCGCATCGGTGATTTTCAGGCTCAGCTCCTTGTCGAGCACTGCGCTCTCCGGACCCGGATCGTCGTCAGCCACTTTTGCCCAATAGTCCAAATCTCCCTCGGCGTCCTTAGCCTTGTCTTCAGCGGAGACCCAACGCTTCTTCTGGTGATAATGATCGAAGAAGAAATTGTATAGAATCCGGGTCAGCCAGGCCTTCATATTGGTTCCGGGCGTAAACTGTTCGTAGGAACCGAGCGCCCTCGCGTAAGTTTCCTGCACCAGATCTTGAGCTTCATCCTCTTGCTTTGCCAGATGGAATGCGACCCGATACAGATGGTCGAGGTGCATAACGGCCTCGCGCGCAAAGGTTTCCCTCCCCACAATCTTATCCTTTCTCTCCCCGGCCACGGCGCCATTGTAACGGAGAGAAAGGCTAAATTCCAAGCGGCGCTCCTACCCGTTAACAATAAAACAGCTTTCCTACGCCGAGAGTTCCCCAGACTCCCTTGTCTCGATCTTCCGGTTGAGTTAAACAAGTGCTCTTGGAACCCGTGCTTGCCGGGAAGAAGCTGATGTACGACTGGGATCGAAACAAAGGAGGGATACCATGAAAACCTCGTCTTTGCGTGTGTTCCTCATTGCCCTGCTGTTCGGCCCGCCCATCGTTTGGGCGCACCCGGCACATGCCAGGACCTACATAGCCTACATTTCCGACTCTCCAAGCGGTTCGGTAGTCTACTGGGTAGCCAACGACGCCGGAATATTTAAGAAGCACGGCCTCGATTTGGAATTGATCTTCATAAACGGGAGCGTCCGAGGCATTCAGAGCCTCTTAGCCGGAGATCTGGGTTACACCGGCGCCGTGGGGACGGCGGCGATCAACGCAAGGCTTGCTGGAGGAGATGTCGCCATTATTCAAAGCCAGATGAACACCCTGCCCTATTTCATTATCGGCAACCCCAACATCAAATCTCCCGAAGACCTCAAAGGGAGATCTGCGGCAGTCCATATTCCCGGCACGTCTGCGGACTTCGCGCTGCGGCTGGCTCTGATGAAAGTGGGTATCACGTATAAGGACATCAAGGCCGTTACGGTAGGGGGTGGTCCTGCCCGAATGGCAGCCGTTACGACCGGGCAGTTGGACTTTACCGTCGTCACCGAGCCGGAGAAAATCCAGGGCGAAAAGTTCGGCCTCAAGGTGATCATTGACATGGCGAAGCTCAACGTCCCCTTTCAGTTTAACTGCGTGGTCGCGACGAGAAGAAGGATTCGGGAGAATCCAGATGAGGTCCGGCGGGTGGTCTGGGCGATGGCGGAAGCAATTCACTTCTATAAGACCCACAAAGAACAGGCCATTAAAATCACGGAGAAATATACTCGAGGCCTGAGCCGGTTCGTCCTGGAAGGGGCCTACGCGGCCAATCGCGAACTGTTAGTAGAGGATACCTATCCTACGCTGGAAGGGTTGAAAAACACATTGGAGCTCCAAGCAACTTTCGATCCCAAGGCCGCCAAGGCCAAAGTGGAGGATTTTGTCGATCTCCGCTTCGTCGACGAGATGAAAAAAAGCGGCTTTATCAAGCAGCTTTACGGCAGACGCTAGCTCGATTGTGTGTGGCTGACCAAGGAGGTGTAGCATGGCTTGGGTCGAAATGGTGGAGGAGAGCAGGGCTACGGGGATCGTCAAGGAAGAGTACGAGCGCCACTACGCGCTGATCAAAAAGAAGGGCGGGGTTGCCGAGATCATCAAAGTCTTCAGCCTCAGGCCCGACCTGCTCAATGCGCGCGTTGAATTCGGCAACGCCATGACCTTCGGCGGCTCCGGCCTGGGACGCTATCGCGAGGAGCTGGTCGCCACGAGCATCTCCGCCCAGCTAGGCTGCAAATTCTGAGGGATCGAGCACGCAGAGTTTCTGCGTCGCGACGGGAAAGCGGATATCGAGACGGTTGTGGCGGTCTCTACGGGTTGGCGCAAAGCGCGTGTTGCCCCGGCGGACTATGCCATGCTCGAGTTCGGCGAGAAGCTGACGGCAGCGCCGAGCGCGATTACCGAAAGCGACCTCACGGGGTTGCGCCACCACGGCTTTTCCGACCGCGACCTACTCTCGATCGCGTTGGCCGCCGCGTACCGTAACTTCATCACCCGGGTGGCGGACGGCTTGGGCGTGGAGCTAAGACGCGAGGGGGCTTACGTGCCGGAGATCCTCCAGGCCTTTGGGGTGAGCGAAGCCGAGGTCAAAACCAGCATCTACGGCGACCGCCAGACAGCCCGGGAGGTAATGCCAGCGCCGTCTCGTTCTAGGCCGCCGGCGGCCGCGCCG
>JACPFH010000090.1 GCA_016183075.1 Deltaproteobacteria bacterium
GAAAAGGACCTAACGGATTGGTCGAGTCAAACTCCAATGAAAGGGTGGGGATACCGTTGTCCTCCAGAAACTTTTTCAGGCGGGGATTGTCCCCTTCATGAGGGTCGCAGAATTTTTCCTGCATGATGATTGCCCCTTGCGCCCGATAGTCCTTGGCCAGGTTCAGCACGTGCTGAAATCGGGAGTGGGTCGGGTAATCTTTGACAGGGCAAGGGGGGCGATCGAGGTAACGATTCGCGATCGTTGCCAGGCGGTCCCCGTTGGGAACAGACTCATTCCAGAAGTACCGGCTCCCTGCGCACTGCTCGTCTATGACTACCGTGCCGCCGACTGCTTCCACCATCTTGAAGAACTCGGCATCATCGTTCTCGCTCCCTACGGCCATGAGGCGAATCCCTGCATCGCGCGGGAGCTTCCGTTCAGGGAGTTCCTTGAGCACAGACTCCAGAACTTGGCTGTGCTCTTCCTTGTCGATGAACTGGCTTGTAACCGCCATGTACATGGCCTCTTCACCGGTCAGAGGTGGGTTGTCGACCTTGCGGTGCTCGTAGACCTTGCGCAACAGGCGGCGGTTGCGATTTAAAGTTTCAATCCCCCGATCTAGGTCCTGGTCCGTGATCGGCTGACCAATATACTCCTCGATCGCCTTTTTAAACTTTTCCACCTCCACCGTGTGATAGGATCGGGCATGGGGTGTCTGCACGGTATTGGGCATCGGGATGTAGTAACTGAACTCTACCGGAAGATGGATTCTCCACGAGTTAAAGGTCTGGCGAAAGTGGATGCAGGAGTGCGCTAGCACAACCCCATCCAAATAATTGAACCGCCCCTTTAACCCTTGGGCCAAGGCATCCCGGCAGAAGGGACAAAACATTCCGAATATATGCGGCTCGGTGACATCCTGGGGTTCGTGACTTCCCAAAATGCGGACAGGAAGAATATTTGCGGCGGCCAGGATTTCCTCAGGCACATAGGTACAGAACGTACCAATGATCTTGCCGCCAGTCCGCTCCTTCCACTGCTTGGCATATGTGTGACGGTTTACGTACCACTCTTTAAATTTCTCTATCATGCTTTTTGACCTCCGGCGTTTGGCCAACAGGTTGGTGTTATGAGCGCGGAATCACCCTGAACGAATGTTCGCTCGCAAGATATATGCCATGGACAGTCCTTCCGCCGGGAACTGCTGGCGAGCAGCAAGCCGTCAAATTCCCCTTATTTTCCAACATATTCCCGGCGAGTAGGCCTTTGAAAAATCGCCTCGCCGGCGAGGAAGTATAAGGTGGGGACCGGACGCGTTTCCAACAAATTAGAAATTCTAGACTTGGCGCAGGAAACGCGTCCCAAACATGAGAAAGGCTATGGAGAGAAAAAGACTAGAGGCTTTTCTTTTCGCTGTATAGGTCGTCCATAAATCCACTTGCCTTCAGTTCTTCCAGAAAGCGAAGGTCAAACAGCGCCTTGGGCTTGAGAGTCATTGCTTTTTGATCCGCGCCAGCAACCGCGTCAATGATGGCTTGCGTGGCTTCGCCGCTCGGCGCAGGAAATGGTCCCAATTGGGCGGCAAAAACCTCGTACATCGACTCGAACGCCCTGGGATCGCTCAGGGAGAGGTATTTCTTCATGATGCCGATGGTCTCGTTACGATGGGTAAGGTAATAATGGATTGAAGCCACGTACCCTTTCATGAAGCGGCGCACAGCTTCTTCTTCCCGCTTGACGAACGAGCGTGTTGTCATCAACAGAGCCGTGATCACGGGGACATCCTTGGCCTCGATAACTCGAATCCCGCGCCGCTTTGCGTCTGCGGCCATATTGGAAGGCAACGGCGTTCCTTGGATCAAATTTTGCGACAAAGCGATGACGCGCTGCGGCGATAGGCCGACAAAGACCACCTCGACATCCTTTGTAGGGTCGAGGCCCGCGCGCCGGAGGATGACGCGCGCCGCCAGATCGGACCGCCCGCCCAGCGCGGAAACGCCGATTTTTTTCCCTTTAAGATCCGTGATGGCGGAAATTTCGGGGACTACACCAAAAACGTACTGGTCGATGCTCACATGAGAGCCGAGAAAGACGATATCCCCGCCCCCCGAAATCGCTTGCACAACATTGACAGGATTGCCAAAGCCTAAAAAAACATCAACGCCGAGAAGGGCTTGAACCCCTCCCGAAGGGCCGTCCCGAATAATAACCTCCTCGACGTTGAGGTCATACTTTTTAAACAGACCTGCCTCGATGCCGACCCATGCAATCGCGGTCTCCAGCCCCCAGCCAGCATAGGCTAGCCGCAGCTTTTTCGGGTTCTGCGCCGCTTCCAAGGAAGAGACGACGAGCAAGACCTTACGGCTAAGTGATATTTTGCCCATAGGTCTCCTTCTCTTCTTTCTAAACTCGACTTACAATCCCGAACAGCCGATCCCAAGCTAGAGTCCGCCCACCGCCAAGTTCTCGGCCCGACTTGCCCCAAACCCTGCATCGTTATAAGCTACTCTCGTCGGGCCCGGCTCGGTCCGCACCGCGCAGCAGGGCCAAGCCGGGAGGGACATCATGCGACTTCTCCACACCATGATTCGGGTCAATGATCTCGATGAATCCGTCAAATTCTACTGCGACGTTCTAGGAATGACACTCCTCAGAAAAAAGGACTACCCTTCAGGGCGCTTCACCTTGGCTTTCGTCGGCTACGGCTCCGAGGCCGATCACTCCGTCATCGAACTCACCTACAACTGGGACACCCGCCAGTACGACCTAGGGAATGCCTTTGGGCACATCGCGATCGGGGTTGAGAATATCTATGAGACCTGCGACGCCCTGCGGCGTAAGGGAGCGAAAATTGTTCGGGAACCCGGTCCGATGAAGCACGGCGGCACGGAGATCGCATTCATCGAAGACCCCAACGGCTATAGGATCGAACTCATCAACCAACAAAGGAAAAGCTAAGCCTAACGCTCCCGGGCCCGGACAATATCGCAAACCCGCCTAGGACTCCAATCGCCCTTAAGTATTTACATCTTTCGATCTGTTTGTCTAGAATACCCCATAGCGTGATTTACAACGCACGCAGCGAGTGAGGAGGACGAATCGGTATGGCGACGATGATTACCGGCGAATGCATCAACTGCGGGGCCTGCGAGCCTGAGTGCCCCAACAACGCTATTTCCCAGGGAGAAGAGATCTACGTCATCGATCCCTTGCTGTGCACGGAATGCGTGGGGTTTCACGATCACGAGGCTTGCGCCGCGGTCTGCCCGGTCGATTGCTGCGTGCCCGACCCGAACAACGTTGAAACGGAAGGCGCGTTAATCGCCCGCGCCCGCGCGCTACATCAGGATGTCGATTTCAGCGAGAACTTTGAGTCTCGTTTCCGCAAGGGCGCGGAAAAACCGGCCGCTGCGACGGCAACGCCAAAAAAGGCCGAGGCTGCTCAACCAGCGGCGCCTGCAACGCCGCCGCCGGCCCCGCCGCCGCAATCTCAGCCGTCCCGAGCCCCGGCAGAAGTTGAAGAGCCTGCACCAGCCTTCGTGGAGCTACCCGATATCGACTCATGGGAGATTCCCGTCCGCTGCTTTAAGTGCGGCGAAAGCTACACGAGCCGCCCGAAGCACTTCACAATCGGAAATGTTCTCTGGTGCCCTCACTGCCATAAGTCCATGGTCGTCAAAGACAACCTCAATTTCCAGATTCGGACGGCGCTGAAGGAGTTTTACGACAAGTGGGAGTGCGACCTGGTCGAATTTCAAACCCGAAGAGAAAAAGAGCTTATCGAGTTCCGAGCCAGGCGCAAAAAAGACCTGGATAATTTTCTGGCGCAGCAAAAGCGAGACCTGCAAGCCACCAAGAATCGGCTTCAGAACATCAGCGACTCCTACGATGCTCCCGGCCGACCGGCAAGGAAAAGAAGCCTTTTGGGCTGGGGCTGATCGGTCTTCGCCATGCTCATTTCTTGGCTTCACTGACTGGCCGTCACCGTTTATCTCGGCTCGATCATCGGGCTCTGGGTTATGCTCATCCCTTCCCTAGG
>JACPFH010000091.1:0-1772 GCA_016183075.1 Deltaproteobacteria bacterium
ACGAGAAAAACAAGCTGAGCGGTTTCGTCGGCGTTGAGCCTGAAGCGGCGCGCGATCCGCATGGCCATGCGGGCGCCGCGCTCGGAGTGTCCTCCCCCGTAGCCCTTGCCGATGTCATGAAAAAGAAGGCTCAAATAGAGGACCTCGATCTTTTCCACTTCCTGCGCCGACTGGGTAAGCAGCGGCAGCGCATCCCTCAATTCGCCCGCCCGCAGACGCTCTATTTTCATAACGAGGTGGAGCGAGTGTTGATCGACCGTGTAGATATGGTAGAGGTCGTGCAGAACCATGCACAGAAGCCGCCCGAACTCCGGGATCAAGGCTCCCAGGACCCCGCAACGGTGCATCTCGCTCAGCGCCTCGTAAACGCGCGCCTTCCACTTGAGGATCCCAAGGAAAATCGCGCCGACCTCGGGCGTGCGGCGCGTCCGCTCGTCGATGAGGCCGAGGTGCTCGCGGATAAGCTCACGCGTTTCCTGGCTGAGCGTGGCCCGGCAGCGCTGGGCATCGGCAAAAACGTTGATGAGGTTTTTGGGGTCGCGCCGGAAGATCTCCGGGTCGGAGACCCAGAGGACGCCCCGCGCGACGCGCACGCCTTCGCGGATCTCCCTCCCGACTGGGCGGGTCTTGACCTGGGCCGGCACGGAGCCGTCGATCGCCCGATGAATGATCAGCGAAGTGATGCGGTTGACCTCGGCGGCGCGCAGGTAGTAGCTCCGCATGAACGCCTCCACCGCCTTAAGCCCGCCTTCATCTTTAAAACCAAGTGCCCTGGCGACCTTCTCCTGCTGCTCGAAAGTGAGCTGATCCTGATGTTTGCCTGTGGAAAAATGGAGCTCGTTGCGCACGCGCCAGAGAAAATCCTGCGCCTCCTTGAGCCCGGCGAGGTCGCGCGGCTGAAGGATACCGTGAAGCTGCAAATCGTCGAGGTCTTTGAAGAAATGCTTCACCTTGGCAATCCAAAAGGCGGTTTGGATATCCCTGAGCCCGCCCTCTCCATCCTTAATATCCGGCTCCAACAGGTAGACCGAGCCGCCATAGCGCTCGTGCCGCAGCCGGTTCTCGTCCAGCTTTTCTCTTACAAAACGGTCGCGGCTCTTCTTGAGCAAGCCCTCCTCGACCGCCTTCGCCAGGTCCGCGTACAGAGCCGCATCGCCGCACAAATAGCGGCCATCGATCAGAGCGGTTTTCACTTTCATGTCGCGGCCGGCCAGCCGGATCGATTCCGCGACGCTCCGCGTTGCGTGTCCCACCTGTAGCCCGGCATCCCACAGGGTGTAGAGGATCTTCTCCGTCACCGATTCCACATACGAGTTGGGCTTCCAGGTGTGGAGAAAAAGCAGATCGATGTCCGAGTAGGGGTTGAGTTCCCGCCGGCCGTAGCCTCCTTGAGCGACGAGGGTGCAGCGCGGGTTCAGACTTGGGTAACGGCTGATGAAATCACGGCTGGCGACTTCGAACAGATGGCAGATCAGATGATCCACCATCGTGGTATACGTGGAAACGATTGCGGCTCCGCCGGCGCCGGCCCGGTGCCGCTCCAAAAGCAGGCTGCGGCCCCTCTGAATATAGGCCCGCGCTCCCCGAGCGAGGTCGCCGTCGGGGCTCAACTCCTGTAACAGCGAACTGGGAATCCCGGCCGCATCCATGGACACCTGATTGATTTATGGATTTTTCACCACGAGGAGGCTCTGGTTATATTTCTTGATCCCGTTGAACAATCCTTCCACGATCGCGTCCTGGGTGGCCTCGCGCGCCAGGGCCTGGCCTTC
>JACPFH010000091.1:1795-3472 GCA_016183075.1 Deltaproteobacteria bacterium
ATGAAAAAGGTCTCAAGGAGCACACTGGGCATTCTCGCACCCACCAGAACATAAAAAAGAGCCTTCTTTACGCCGAGGTCCTTCAGGTCACGATATCGCCGTCCCATGTGCGAAACAAGGGAGGAGTGAACCCGGTGGGCCAGCGTGATCGAGTCTTCAAGCTTGGAGTTCTGGGTAAGATCGCTGAGGATGAACTGGAGGTCGGAGATGTTCCGCCGCGAGGTCGCGTTTTCTCTCGCCGCCAGCCGAATCGAGGCCTCATCGTTCGTGTTGTCCAGGTAATAGGTCTCAATCCCTCGCAAGTTGGGATTCGGGCTTGCGTTGACGTGCAGGGACACGAAAAGATCGGCTTCTTCGGCATTGGCAATCGCCGTGCGGTCCTCAAGCGGAATGAAGGTGTCGTCTTGACGTGTGAGGACCACCTCCACTCCCATCTCCTGCTTGAGCTTTTTCGCGAGCTTCTTGGCGAGGCTCAGAACGATGTCCTTTTCCGCCACCCCTCCGATTCCGATCGCGCCAGGGTCTTTGCCCCCGTGGCCCGGGTCCAACACGATCTTGCGCAAACCGGGAGCCGGCGCCTTGGGTTTGGGCGGCGGCGGTAAACCCCGCGGCTTCACAAGAGCGGCGGTTGCCGGCCCGTTCGCGCTCGCGTTGATATCCACGACCAGCCGATAGGGATCGGGAAGGAGAAAAGCACGGTGCTTGCTGACGCTTGTCAAATCCAGGACCACCCGCACCACCCCGGGCGCGAACTGGCCGACCCGAACCCCGCGCAGCAGCCGATCCTGCACGACGATGGGTTGGGTGGGGTCCATGCCCAAGCGGGTCCCGCGCAAATCCACATACAGCCTGGGCGGGAGCTGGCGGCTGGCATCCTCTTTGAGAAAGTGGATTTCATAGGGAACCTCCGCCGAAAGCTCCATGGTGACACGCGTATAACTCTGCGAGGAAGTATGGCGGATACGCGTCAGAAGTGAAGTGACACTTTTTTGCGCGTTTGCGGCTTGTACGGCCTGCTCCCCCGCCGCGGGCATCACGACCAGCGCCCATGCAAGGGCCGCGACCGGCCCCAGAATCTTTGCGCGCTTAGGCCCGGACATGGAACTCAACAAACCTCCTTTTTCGCCTCTTCGGTCAGCCGGAAAAGGAGATTCAGTGCTTCCACGGGGGTCAGCGTGCTTACATCGATGTTCCTGAGCTCTTCGCGCAGTCTCTGATCCGCCGCGCCGAACAGAGTCATCTGCGCGGGACCTTCGCTGGCCTGCCGGCCCGCAAGCCGAGGCCGCCCGTGCTCATCGAGCTCTCCGCCCTCGAGATTTTTGAGAATTTCCTTCGCCCTTTGAACCACCGCCGCCGGCAGACCGGCGAGGCGACCGACCTGGATGCCGTAACTTCGGCTCGATGCCCCTTCCGCAAGGCCGCGCAGGAAAATGACATCTCCCTTCCACTCCTTGACGGAAAAATGAAAGTTTTTCACCCGCTCTTTCGTCAGGGCTAAATCGGTGAGCTCGTGGTAGTGCGTGGCAAAAAGCGTCCGCGGCCGAGTGGGGCCGTCATGCAGATACTCCCCGACCGACCAGGCGATCGAAATGCCGTCGAACGTGCTGGTGCCGCGGCCGACTTCGTCCAATAAGATGAGACTCCTGGCGGTTGCGTGGCGCAGGATCTGTGCGGTTT
>JACPFH010000091.1:3503-6991 GCA_016183075.1 Deltaproteobacteria bacterium
GAACGTGGATTCGCCGCGAGCCAGGGAGTCGGTGGCGCCGATCCGCGTGAAAATCCGATCGACCAGGCCGACCCGAGCCTCGGTGGCGGGCACGAAGCTTCCCATCTGAGCCAGAATCACGATAAGGGCAACCTGACGCATGTAGGTAGACTTTCCCGCCATGTTCGGCCCGGTCAAGATCAGGATCTGCTGCGTTTCCGGATCCAGATGGCAATCGTTCGGGACAAAAGCGCCCCTTCCCAGCGCCTGCTCCACCACCGGATGGCGCCCGGCGCGAACGGTGACGACCAGGTCGGAATCCACCTTCGGGCGGACGAAATGGCAGGAGCCGGCCGCTTCGGCAAGCGAAATCAAGACGTCGAGCGTAGCTAAAGCGTGGCCGGTCTCCTTGATCTGCTCATAATGGACGGCCACCTTCTCCAGGACTTCGGCAAAGAGCGCCGCTTCAAGCTTTTCGATCGCTTCTTCGGAGTTCAAGACCTTGGCTTCGTATTCCTTGAGCTCCGGAGTAATAAAGCGCTCTCCGTTCACCAGCGTCTGCTTGCGGATGTAATCGGGAGGGACGAGCTTCAAGTTGGCCTTGGTAACCTCGATGGAATAGCCGAACACCTTGTTGTAGCGGACCTTCAGCGATTGAATCCCGCTGCGCTTCCGTTCGCTGCCTTCGAACCTGGCGATCCACGCCTTGGCGTCTCTCTGCGCCCCGCGGACGTCGTCCAGCTCGCGATGATATCCGTCGCGGATGATCCCGCGCTCTTTGGATGACGGCGGGGGATCGTCGACAATCGCCCGCTCAATCAGCTCGACAACCTCGGGAATGTCCCGGAGGCGGTCGCGAAGCGAAGCAAAAACCCTTGCCTCGAAACCCTGAACTCGCTCCCGAAGCGGACTCAACGAGCACAGGCTGTCTTTGAGGGCCACAAGATCCGGCGGCCGGGCACTCCCGGCGACAACCCTGCCTCCCAAGCGTTCCAAATCCTGAATCCCTTTGAGCAGCGACCGCAGCTCCTGGCGACCCTGGTAGTTTTCTACCAGCTCCTCCACCGCGTCGTGGCGCTCGCGGATCGCGCCCTCGTCCAAGAGGGGATAGAGAATCCACTGGCGCAGTCGCCGGGCGCCCATAGGCGTCAGCGTGTGATCCAAAACTCCGAGCAAGGACCCCTTGGTTTGCCCCTGAAACTCCCGCAGCAGCTCGAGATTGCGGCGCGTGGTCTCATCGAGCATGAGGTAATGGGATGAGGAGTAGGGTTGAAGCTCCCGCAAGAGCGATCGAACTTCCGGCAGATTCTCATCGAGAAATGTCAAGATCGAGGCGGCTGCCCGAAGACCGGATTCCCACTCCGCGTCGTCTCCTCCGGACCACATTCGAAGGGATTGCAGCCGTTCAGCAGCCGAGGGGGAAAAGAACCTCTCCGAAACAAAGCTCCAGTGCACTTTGGGAAATTCCCCGCCCAGCGCGGCGCCTAGCGGTCGCTCTTCCTCTGCGAGGATGACTTCGCGCGGCTGGATACGTCCCAGCTCATTGATCAGCTCGTCCCGATTTTCGCACCGCGTGAAGCGAAATTCCCCGGTGGTAACGTCGGTTACCGACAGGCCGTAATCGGTTTTCCCACGGGCAACCGCGACAAGGAAGTTGTTGTCCCGCGCGTCCAGACCTTCGTCGTCGGTGATCGTCCCTGGAGAAATGACCCGGACCACCTCCCTTTGCACCAAGCCTTTAACGGTCTTCGGATCTTCCACCTGCTCACAGATGGCGACTTTGAAACCGGCCTCAAGAAGCTTCCCGATATAAGGGGCGGCCGAATGATACGGAACCCCGCACAGGGGAACGGGAGACTCTTCATGACGGTTGCGGGAGGTCAGTGCGATGTCGAGCAGCCGGGAGGCTTTCTCGGCGTCTTCGAAGAACATCTCGTAGAAATCACCGAGGCGGAAGAACAAAATCGCGTCCCGGTACCTCTCCTTGATCCGGAGGTACTGGCCGATCATCGGAGTGATTCTGATCTCCTCCATGAGAAGAAAAGACTAGGCGGAGGCCGCGCCCCCGTCATCGACCCGGCGCGGAAGCCGGACGGCTCGCCGCTGCCTGCCCCCCGAAAGCCGCTTCACCTCCCCGTCGAGCTCCCGCACGAGATGGCCGATTCCCAGGGAGAAGACAAACTGCCGATTCATAACGTCGAGAATCCTGCTCTTGTCGTTGGTGAGAACGAAAAGCTTATCCCCGTCGGTGAGGTATCTGAGCGAGCCGAGCGGCCGCGCCCTGTCGGGGAAATAGCGCTTCAAATAATGTAGACAGCGGCGAATCTTTTGCAGGCTGAGACCGTGGTCCTGGAGATCTTTGACGACTTTAAGCTGCACGAGGTCCGAGTACGAATAGAGCCGCTTCGTGCCCCGACCCCCGGCGAGCCGGACCGAAGGGCGGATGAACCCCTGCTCATCCCAGTACTGAATCTGGCGCAGGCTCTGGCGCAGGCCCACCCGCACGATGCGGCTCACCGTCTTGCTGTCAAATACTTGGGTCGCCATTGACCGCTCGGCCTTATGAAAACATTGATGTTTTCATAGGATAAGGGTGGCCGGGCCGGCTTGTCAAGAAGAAAGGTGATCGTGTCGTTTGAAGGCCTCCTCAGGGTTCGACCTAGCTCACCATGACCCTGAGGCTCTCGAAGGGTCAAGGTAGAGGCGTATTGCCATCGGACGGAGCGGCTTGTCCCCGAGATCGGTGAGCCATCGCGCTGGCCCGACGAGCTCTCTCACCGCGGTTTTTAAGCAGAGCCGAACAAAGGTGGGGGGATTCCCTCAAAAAAAGATGTATTTCCCCGCTGCCAGGTCTGATACATTTTTTTCTTGTCGAGCCCTACTTCAATGGAAAAGATCGTTAAGAGCGACCCCGGAAGAGTAAAAACCAAGAAGGTTCCTAACCTAAAACGCCTGAATAAAAAGCAGCTTGAGCTCCTCGCCCGGATTGCGGAGCTTTTAAAGAAAAGCAAGCAACCGGGGCACAGTTGGATCTTTGACTGGTTGAACGTGGAGCTTAAGTTCCTGGAGAATTACAAGCGCTTGAGAACCTGGTACGGCAACCATAGAGTGGAGCTGACGACTGACAAGGTCCTGCTTGACGGTCGCCCAGTCGTTAACAAATACAAAGGCAAAGAAGGCGTTAAGCTCTTCATGGAGCACGGCACTTAGGCAACCGCTCCCCTCTCCCCCCTTTCAAGGTCTTCTCTGCCTCCGCCATCCCTTCCCCAGAAAAGACACTAACGCTCTGATTCCCTGATTACGCTGGCTACTTCGCACCGCAAGCAACCGGCCACACAACGCGCGTGCCCTGCGGCCAGACGTGACCGTCGGTGGTGGAGTATGGAATTCTCACCTCGTCCTTGCGGAGAGCTGAATCGACCGATGTCGAAAGCGCGATGCTAGCGTCGCGATAGATCGCCAGGGGATCGATGAGATTCGCGCCTCGCGTCTCCCCGCGGGAACCCACG
>JACPFH010000695.1 GCA_016183075.1 Deltaproteobacteria bacterium
CGAGATCGCCCAGTTCATCGTCACCCCCATCCCGGGCTCAGCCATTGCCGATGCGTTCCGTGGCTACCGGGATTACTCCGAGCTGACCTTTTCCCCCCGCTGGAGGCAGGATTACGCAGAGCTTCATCGGCGCCGGTTGAGACAATACGCCGCCTTTTTCTTCTGGAAGATAGTGCGCTATCCCCACCGGTTGTTGCGCAACGGAATCAATGTTTTTCGGGGAAGATTTGAGACGAAGATGGAACAGGCCCTCTTCCGGGTCACCCTGTGGAGGCTCAGGCGGTGGTGGCAGTCGGTTCGGGCAGGACAGGAGACAGGAAGGGCCCAAGCCGAATCCGCTCCAGGATCCCATGAAGTCAACGAAAACTTGAAGGTTCCATAGAGTGAGAGGCTCTAGTCCATTGGTACCGAACGCTGGAGGCCAGCGAGTTCCACATCGTCGATGTGAATCCCGCCGGATCGCACTGTTCATTGTGACGCCGTACCGGGCGCTCCACACGACGCTGATGAGTCTGGGTTGGGCGGGCACACGGGCTTCTTGGGAGCCCACTCGGTGAGGGTGACGATCGAAGTCGCAATTCCGTGCTTGAACGAGGCTCGGACTATCGGGAAAGTGGTGCGTGACTTCCGGCATGTCCTGCCTGAAGCTCGTATCGTCGTTTACGACAACTGCTCGACTGACGGGACCGGCGATGTAGCCCGGGCGGCAGGCGTCGAGGTACGCAAGGTGAACCGGGCCGGAAAGGGCTCCGTCGTGCAGGCCATTTTCGAGCATTCGCGCGTGGTGAGGCTGATATGTCCGTCGGCAGCCGGCTCGCGCAGGCCCGGGACGGCGCCTTCCGCCAGTTCCACCGCCTGGGCAACCGCTTCCTAACGGGCTTGCTCAACTCCGTCTTCAAAGCCTCGTTCCGTGACATCCTATCCGGCTACCGGGGCTTCAGCCGGTATTTCCTGGATAACGTGCCGCTGATCACGTCGGGATTCGAGACCGAAACCGAGCTGGTGCTGCAGTCACTGGAGCTGGGATTCACCGTACGCGAGGTTCCTGTAGGCTACCGCAGCCGGCCTGCGGGGAGCACGAGCAAGCTGCGCACATTCCGGGACGGCTGGTACATTGTCATGACGATGCTGATTTTGCTGCGCGACCACCGGCCGCTGCTGGTGTTCGGCAGCGCCGCCAGCCTGGTGGGCCTGGCAGGTGTTGGGGCCTGGATCCTTGGGCTGACGCTCCACCCCGCGCTGCGCCCCGGCGGGGTACTGCTGGCCACGCTGGCGGTGGCGATCTTCCTGGCCGGGCTAATCCTCAATACCGTCAACACCAGGTTTCGCGAGCTCCAGTCACTCTTGCGACGACCGCGAGCAGGCCTGGGCAATAGCTCGCAGATGCACAACCTGAGTTTGCCGCGCCGGGAAGGCGAGGTCTGAGGACATCGACCCGCCGCGGTGCAGACGCCATCATTGTCCGACCGTCTCTGAGAGGATTAACGCTGATGAAGGCGCCGGCCGACACAACAGAGGAGTGGCTTGAGACCGTTGTGTGTCCAATTTGCGGGGTGGACGACTGTACGGTTGTTTACCCTTCACGGCGGACCGCAAACGCGGTGAAGGATAATGAGTTTCGCCCGTCTGGAGACATGCCGCTCGAGGATCCCCTCGTCCGCTGCCGTCGCTGTGCTATGCAGTACGTGAACCCGCGGCTGCCTTCTGATGTCGTCCTGGAGGGGTATGCGTCGGCGGTCGACGAGACATTCGTCTCACAAGCCGCCGGACGGGAACAAACCTTCAAGCGGTGCCTCGATATGCTCCAATCGGTTTGGCGCAGACCGTCTGGCTCGCTTCTCGACATCGGGACGGCGAACGGCTCGTTCCTCAAGGTCGCCAGGGACGCCGGATGGAAGGTCCGTGGGTGCGAGCCAAACCGGTGGTTATGCCGTTGGTGCGAGGAGCACTACGGCATCTTGCTAACGCCGGGTACTGTGTTTGACGCATGCTTCCCGTCGGGCTCCTTCGATATCATCACGCTTTGGGACGTTCTTGAGCATACGCCTGACCCGCTAGTCGTACTGCGCGAGTGCGAGCGTTTACTTGCGCCGGGTGGGCTCCTTGCAGTAAATTATCCTGACATTGGCTCCCTGGTGGCGCGGGTGAT
>JACPFH010000696.1 GCA_016183075.1 Deltaproteobacteria bacterium
GTTAAGGACATACTCCACGGAAAGTTTCCCGCCCACATACTGGACAGAGAGGCCGATCGGAATGGCCACCGTGCGCGCCTGAGCGTCCCAGATTCCAATGGAGACGTCGTGGAGTTGAGCGATCAAATAATTCTGGGCCGTGCGGTCGATCACGTGCCGCATCTCTTTGCAGATGCTCTGCAAGGAATGCCACACGGTCGAAAGGGTCATGGGATCTACCTGGCGAGAACTCATTCCCGTTTGCCTCCGGGGCCTAGAGCCCGTAGCTCACCCTGAAATTGCGCTGGCTGCATCAGATTGCTCTTGATTCGGGGACATACTACTGGCTTAAGAGCTTCGCTTGCAGCGCCTCCATCTCCTTGGTCCAGAGCCGTTTTTCGCTGAAAAATCTGATGGCGCCCGCATGGTACGGGATGAACGCGCGCGGGCTCACCATGCGCTCGCGGCGCCATTGTTTCAAGAGGGGATTGGCAGCCCCCAGCTCTTGGTTGAATTCCCAAAGAACCTTGACGACATCGTAGGCGGCCTCATCGCTCAGATCTTTGCCCGCCACCAGATAAATGTCATTCGTCAGGACGGCGGTGTCCTTCACAATTCCTGTTGCAGATCCGGCCTTGAGAACGCTCGGATAACTGCCGGGGTAGGACTCCGCCATTCTCTTCGCTCCCTCCGGCGAAGAATTCACCGCGATGAACTTTATTCCGCCCATGCGGGCGTTGATCTCTTCGGCTGCGGGGGCGCCCACGGTAAGCCATCCGGCATCGACCCTCCCTTCCAGATAAGCCTGGTTGCTCGCTGTCATATCCGAGACGGGAACTTTTACGATGTCATTGTACGAGAGGCCGGCGGTTGCGAGCGCCGCTGTAGAGCTCAAGCGAACGATCGGGATTGCAGGGTAATCCGTCGGGATTCTTTTCCCTTTCAAATCCGCGACGGTTTCGACGGGAGAGTCTTTGGGAACAAAA
Source organism: Deltaproteobacteria bacterium (assembly GCA_016183075.1). Classification (GTDB taxonomy): domain Bacteria; phylum Desulfobacterota; class Binatia; order UBA9968; family UBA9968; genus 2-12-FULL-57-22. The sequence continues at coordinate 966 of JACPFH010000696.1, forward strand.
TAGGTCAGTGCGATTGTGCCGCCAACGACAAGAATGCGGCTGTTCTTAAACGGCCTCTTATAAATGGTGACCCCTTTGTATGAGCTGGTGGCATCCGCGCTGGTGAGAATCCCCATGTCTGTCTCGCCTTTGTCCATCGACGGGAGCCAGGCCGGAGGTCCCGCGAAGGGCTGGACCCGAATCGTCCTAGGCGTGTGACGGCTTACCAACGCTCCGATTCCCATTCCCATCGCGTTGAATCCGGTTCCCACCGCATGAGTCGCCAAAGTGGCGCTGCGCGGAAGCTCGGCCGAAGGCAAACGCCCCGACAGAACCAAGACCAACAGCCCCATACCGCATCCTGCTATCCATCCCTTTTTCATGTCCGTAGCTCCCTTATCGTTTCCAGGCTCGCTGGCCCTTGCGCACAAAGTCCCCGCAAGCTCATTTCAAACTCCTCAATCTGCGGGTCTCTTCCCAGTCGATTTCCAGTGTCCGAGGGCGGATCGCAACGCGGTAAACGTCACGCGCGGTCTCTAAGCCGATAAACTCATTGATCACGTCTTGCAGGACTTTCTCAGGCTCGCGCTCCAATGGATTGCCCACACCCGCACCGCCGCCGCTGATTTTTACCAACACATCGCCGCTGCGGATCTGATACATCCGGTGTGGCTTCACCACGATCTGCTCATCGCCCCTGCGCAAAAACGCCTTGCACAGCGGGCCCGGCTCTCCGCCGGCGGCGGCCGGCGGTTTGGTCTGGTGGCCGTCCGAGCTGCCCGTTGCCATGCCGCCGTCGCTGCCCACATTCAGGGCCTCCCAATGTATGCCGCTGGCTCCCCTCCATTTCCCCGCCCCGCACAGATCGGGGGTGAACCCCCAGCGCAGGATGCGCCATGGGAAACGGATTTCCACCTCCTCTAGCTCGCTGCGCTGCACGGATCCCAGGCTCGGGAACGCGGCGGCTCCCTCGAAACCGTCATATCCCGACCCCGCGCCGGCGCCGCCGTCCGAGTCGAAGGTGGTCTCGACGTAGCGCTCGCCGGTTCGGGGGTCCGTGCCGAAAATGTAATGGCCCTGATGCCGCCCCCACGAAGCGATCGCCTTGTGGGGCATCGCCTGAGACAGGGCCATCACCGTAGCCTCCAGTATTTGGGTTCCCACGCTCACCGGGGAGCCCCCGACGGTTGCGGGATATTTAGCGTTGACCACGCTCCCTTCCGGCGCAACGAGCTTGACCGGCTTCATGCTCCCTTCATTGTGAAAGTCGGCAAGACCGGGATCAAAAAACAAAAAACTCCCGGCGATGGCCCGGCTATAGGTGGCCGAAAGCACGTTGTTCACGAAGCCTTTGCGCTGCGTGTCGCTCTTGGAGAAATCGATCGTCATCTCATCGCCCTGGACCGTGATCTCACAACGCACCCAAACCGGCACGTCGTGCACGGAGCCATCGTCGTCCGAAGCAGACTCGCCGTAGTAGGTCCCATCGGGAACCTTCGCGATCTCGGCCCGTATCGCCTTTTCCATCCGGATAAGCATTTCCTCCACACATTCCATCACCGCGTCCCGTCCGTACTTGTCCAGCAGCGCCACAAGCCGGTTCTCACAGATTTTGGTGGCGGCTATGAGCGCGTAATTGTCCACGCGGACTCCTTCCGGCCACCGAACGTTGTTCCAGACGAGCTCGAAAATATCCTTCCTCTCCACGCCCTTCTCGAAAACCTTGACCGGCGGAATGCATAGCCCCTCGGCGTGGATGTCGTACCCATCGGGGAAGTAGGCGCCCGGGTAGGAGCCGCCGGTATCGAGCTGGTGGCCCCGGGCCAGGGTGAAAAAGAGAAGCTCGTCCTTGTAGAAGATGGGGCGGAAGAAGCCCCAGTCGGGCAGGTGATTACAGTAGCCGTGGTGGGGATCGTTGTTGAGAATCACGTCGCCCGGATAGAGGTCGTTTCCAAACTTGTCCAGAATGTAGCGCACCGAGAACTTCTGCCCCAAAAGCTGCGAAGTCGGCCCCGCGGGGACGGCAAGAGTCCGAGCCTGGGCATCCCAGATGCCGGCCGCTACGTCATGAAGCTGGGCCATGAGATAATTCTGCGCCGTGCGGTCCAGGACGTAGCGCATCTCCCGGCAGGTGCTCTGAAAGGTGTGCCACACCGTAGAAAGCGTAATAGGATCAACAGTGCGCGGACCCATAA
>JACPFH010000685.1 GCA_016183075.1 Deltaproteobacteria bacterium
CGAACGACCAGCCATGAAATACAGAAGGCGAACCCCAACACGACCATCGGGACCACGGCAACGAGCATAACCGTGTGCTGAAGTCCCCGGAACAATAAATCCCAGTTGAGGTCCTGATAATTCTGAAGCGATAGCCGGCTCAGCATCTTAAGCGATGGTGGCGCGAAATACGGCGTGAAGGCGGCATAGGCAACCAACAGCAACGGGAGCAATTTCGAGGCCAAAGCGTACAGCGCGATGTAAACCCACCCGAGGATCCCCCACCGGCCGAGATCGATGAGGGTCGGACGATAGCCTTTGCCGGTTACGACTTCATAGCGATGCCCGTGCCTCAGCACCTGGCTGTACCACCAAGTCAGCAGGATCGCGACCACGATCATGAAAGTCCCCAAAGCGGCGGCGATGCCGTCTTCCGGAGGCGTAGCGCCGGGCGGGTTGACCGCCTTGATGTAAACAAACGTGCTGAGCATGTAAATGCGATTTCCCAGCCCGATGATCGCGGGGATATCAAAGGTGGCGATCCCGATCGTGACCATATAGATTACAGCCGCCAGAATACCCGGCAACGCGAGCGGCAGCGTAATGCGGCGAAGTATTCGCCCGTAGCTCATGCCGTGCACTACGGCAGCTTCCTCGAGGGACGGGTTCATGGCGCGAAAGACCTGCGCCGTGAGAATAAAAGCCAGCGAAGCAAGGTTGAGACCCTGGACGAACCCCATCCCCACCGGTGTCGCAATGTTGATGGGACCGCTCTCAAAACCCAAAAGGTCCACCAACCAGTGGTTCAAGATCCCGATGCGCGGGTGGGCGATGAATGTCCACCCCATCGCCGTATAAATCCCCGGGATGAGCAGGCCCAGCGTCATCATGGTGTAGATCACCGTCTTGCCGGGGATGGTCGTCCTCTCCGCCAACCAGGCAATCGGGAGACCGATCACCAGGGCAAAAAGCGTCGTCGACGCGGCAAAAACGGCGGTGTTGCGGAACACCTCGTAGACAAACGGATCGCCGAAGATGGCCGCGTAGTTACGGACCGTATAGGTTGCAGCGGGCGTTCCGACAAGGCCCGTCTGCAGGCTGATCCACAGCATGGTGGCCACGAGCAGAAGGATCACCGCCATCGGAAGCGCCGCCAATGCCAAGAGCAGCGGCGGTACATTCGACCTGATCACCGGCCAACGGGGCAGCTTCAGCACGGTTTCCATGTTCGGTCCTCAGTTTGACGCGCGCTTGTTACCTGGCATGCACGACAACGGCTGAGAGCACTACAAGACTCAACCTACCTTCCTTGCCGCAGGATCTTCTCGAGCTCGGCCTGCATTTCCGCGAAGCCTTTCAGAGAATTCAGCCATTGGGGCGAGTTGACCACGACCTTCGCGCCCGCGGCTCGGACCTTATCTATGTTTTTCTTTTCGTTCGACTCGGGGTAAAGGTGAAAATCAAATCCGCCGACGTCCCACATCAGCCGCTGCCCCTCCTCCGTGTGCATGTAAACGACGAACAGCGCCGCGGCGTTGGGCGCCTTGGAGTTCGCCGGCACGCCGGCATAACGGGTATGCGATACCACGGCCTCCTCCATAACCGTGTAACCCAGGGGAGTGCCGGTTTTTTGGGCGAGGTTGGCGTACTCGTCGCCGCAGCTAAACGCGAGCATCACAAACTCACCGCTCGTCAGCCGGTCGTTCTCCCCGCAACGAACGAGCCCGCCGATGTGTTGGGCCAGCTTTTTGGTGTACGCGAGTATACGCTCCCTGCCGAGGAGGTCCGGCATCGCAAATTCCCGCAGACCGGCTGCGTAGGGAGTCGACGCAACCTTCCCTTTCCATTTGGGCTTCAAGACATCGTCGAGGCGGCGCGGGATATCGTCACCCTTAACCAGGTCGCTGTTATACGTCACGCCGACCAGGGTGGAGGACGACGCCAGTGCGATATTCCCCGGCGCGATCGGATCAAACCCCGGCCCTGACGGGATCGGCCGCTCCAGAAGGGAACGCCAATCCATGGGATTCATCACCTGGACCTTTGCCCTCATAGCTTGGAGCATAGCTTCCGCATTCCCCCAGTAGACGTCACTGCTCCCCTGCTGCCCCGCGGTGATCTCCCGTACGGTGTTCGCCATCATACGCTGCATATCCGTCCCGGGCGTGAACTGCGGCTTGACCTCGGTCCCGTACCGCTTGTTCATGGCGTTGACAATTTTAATAAACCCGCTCCCACCGCCCAGGCTCGACGCCGACCACATTGCCCGCAGCGTCGGCTCCTTTTTCGCGCCCTCGATCAGTTTTTGCAGCGCTGCTGATTGCGCTGCGGGAGCCGCGGAGGCGGACGCGGCGATGATAAAAGCCATGCCGGCAGCCACGCCAACGGCCCGGACGAACCTAAAAAGCATCGAATGGCCCACCATATCTGTATCCCCCTTCCTGAGGACGGTTATTTTCCAACCCGTGATTAACGGGTTTGCGGAAAGACTAAAAGTTCAGCCGGATCCACACGGAGACAGAGCCGCCCGTTCGGGCACAGCGGCAAAATCCGGCTCTTGCCAACCAGCAAACGGTCTCTAACCATGACGCTGTAGACAAACTGGTCTCCCAAAAAAGTGCTCGACCGCAAAGCGGCGTGAAACAGATTGCCCTGAGCGCCCGGATCGTCCTCCACGATCGACAGACACTCCGGGCGAAAACCAACCAGGACCTCGTCTCCCGGCCGGGCGGAGCTCTGAATCCGAAGCCTGCCTATCGGCGTTTCAGCCACACCTGGCTCGACGATCCTTCCCGGGACCCAGTTGACCTGTCCGAAGAACTCCGCGACTTCGGCCCGACGCGGACTGCGATAGAGCTCCATCGGGGCTCCGACCTGGAGCAGCTCGCCTAACTGCATCAGCGCAATCTTGTCGGAAACAGCCATGGCTTCGACCTGATCATGGGTAACATAAAGGACGGTGGAACCCAGCTCCTTCGCGAGTTCCCGTATTTTGCCGCGGACCTCTTCGCGCAGGCGGGCATCGAGATTGCTCAGTGGCTCGTCCATCAGAAGCAGCCTCGGATTGACGGCGATGGCGCGCGCCAAAGCCACGCGTTGCTGTTGCCCTCCGCTGAGCAGCGTCGCTGAGCGCTCGGCGAGCTGCTCAAGCTGCGCCAAGCGCAGCGCCTCCCGAACTCTGCGATCGACCTCGCTGCGGGCTATTCGCTGCGCGCCTTCGGCCAAGGGGAGAGCCACATTCTCATACACCGTAAGATGCGGCCAAACCGCGTAGGACTGAAAGACCATCCCGAGCCTTCGCTGCTGCGACGGGACCCAGGTCGGCGGGCTGTCGGACGCGACCGCCCGGCCGGCGATGCAAATCTCCCCGCCATCCGGGACCTCGAGCCCGGCCACGCACCGAAGCAGCGTTGTCTTCCCCGACCCGCTCGCACCGACAATGACAAAAAATTCGCCTTCCGACACCTCGAGATGCAGGTTCTTGAGGGCTGCCACCTTGCCGCCGCTTACCGGGAACTCCTTGGTCAGATTGCGGATCGAGATCATGAAGAAAAGCGGAGCCCGCGCCAGAGAGCGAGCTCAGTATTTGACTCCGGGAACCGGGCTTGCCAGCGCTTCTTCAAGCGACGTGGCGCGCCGCCATTGGTCAGCCGGGCGGCTCTTCCCGTCCCAGCCAATTTGGTCCATGCACGCGTAAAGCTCGATCGTAAATCCATCGGGGTCAAGAAATTCGATCCCTGGATTGCACCCGGGACCCCGCCGGCCTTCGTAGACAATCTTCACCCCTTTGGACCGCAGAAAATCTCTGATCTTGAAAAGCTCCGACACGCTGCCCACCTCCAGCGCGCAGTGGTCAAATCCCATTTGGTCACGGTTGGGCAAGTCGGCCTTATGCTTCGCAGGTGCGAGCCCGATCGTATGATGATCCGGACCGTAGCGGAGAAAAACCATGCCATGCTCGTTCCGATCCGAAACTTGAAACCCCATGATTTCAGTCCAAAATCTGGTGGACCGCTCAATATCGCTTACGCGAAAAACCGCGTGCCCGAGCTTTTTGACCTTGACCGGGTTTTCTTCCCGGCTCGACTGCGGGCCCTGGGCCTGGTTGGTCGCGACGCTCATGGATCGATCCTCCCTTGCTGACCCCGGCAAAATGCCGTCCCGTCTGCGCCGTCGTGAAAACCTCTGTTCTCCTGACTTCCACCCCGTTCATCGGTCCCCCAAACATCGGCGCCGGTCACCGCGTGAGGGCAAGTCCAACGATGGCGAGATTCTTGAACATGCGCGGCATCTTGTCAAGGCCTTTATCTACCCGGCGTTGACAACCTGCCGTACTCTTGCTAACAGCGGGTTCGGAGTGGCAGCGGGCGGCGCCGTGGGTCGAGGAGATGATCTCGGTGTCCTGGAAGCGCCAAAACGTTTACATCGGCTCCGGCGCCTATGCGCCCAAGTACTGGAAACGCGAGTTCATCAATTTCATCAACATGTCCCTATTCTGTTTGATGCGTCGACAAAGGATGATTTTTTCAGTAGTATGCGCTGAGTGAGGTAACGATGATGGCAACGCCGGAATTTGTGTACCAGGATCCTTTTCCGCTGGACAAAGACGATACCCGCTATCGCCTTTTGACGCAGGACTATGTCTCGCTCGCGCGTTTCGACGGCAAGGAGATCCTGAAGGTAGATCCGCACGCCTTGACTCTGGTAGCCAACGAAGCAATGCGGGATGTCTCGTTTCTACTCCGCACCGCGCATCTCGAAAAAGTGGCGGCGATTCTTAGAGATCCGCAAGCGTCGGCCAACGACCGGAACGTGGCGTTAGCCATGCTCCGTAATGCGGATATCGCTTCCCAAGGGATCCTGCCTTTCTGCCAGGATACCGGCACCGCCACGATTTTCGGGAAAAAAGGACAGCAGGTCTGGACCGGTGTCAGAGACGAAGAGTACCTTTCCAGGGGGATTTACAACACTTATACGGGAGAGAACCTCCGCTATTCTCAGACCGCGCCCCTGGACATGTACAGGGAAGTGGACACGGGCACGAATCTTCCGGCGCAAATTGATTTATACGCGACCGACGGAATAGAGTATCAATTTCTCTTTGTCGCCAAAGGGGGCGGCTCGGCAAACAAAACCTCCCTCTACCAGGAAACCAAGGCATTGCTCAATCCGGAGAGTCTGGAGAAGGCTCTCACCGAAAAGATGAAGACGCTCGGCACGGCCGCTTGCCCTCCGTACCATCTCGCCTTCGTCATCGGCGGGACTTCTGCCGAAGCATGCTTAAAAACGGTCAAGCTAGCGACGACCGGCTACCTGGACCATCTTCCGACCTCGGGGAATTCCCACGGACGCGCCTTCCGCGATCTGGAAATGGAAGGGAAGTTGCTTGAGGCGGCATACCGGTCGGGTTACGGCGCGCAATTTGGCGGCAAATATTTTGCGCTCGATGTGCGCGTGGTCCGATTGCCGCGCCACGGCGCTTCCTGCCCTGTGGGCATCGGCGTTTCCTGCTCGGCGGATCGCAACATCAAGGCCAGGATCAACCGGGACGGGATCTGGCTGGAGGAGATGGAGCGCAATCCCGGACGTCTGATCCCGGAAGAGTATCGCGGGAAAATCAAGAGCGCCGCCGTTCCGATCGACTTGAACCGTCCGATGAAAGAGATTCTGGCGCAGTTGACCCAACATCCCGTCACCACACAGTTGTCCCTTACCGGCCCCATGATCGTGGCCAGGGACATTGCCCACGCCAGATTAAAGGAGCGGCTGGACCGCGGAGAAGGCCTACCCCAGTACTTCAAGGATCATCCGGTTTATTATGCGGGACCCGCCAAGACTCCTCCCGGTATGCCTTCCGGCTCCTTCGGGCCCACCACGGCGGGGCGCATGGACTCCTAC
>JACPFH010000092.1 GCA_016183075.1 Deltaproteobacteria bacterium
CCGCGCCAACCCCAACACACGGAACATCCCTATCTTGGCCGCAACCGCTAAAGCCATGGCGCAGGATAGGGAGAAATGCCTTGCAGCCGGCTGTGACGACTACATTGCCAAGCCTTTCACCCACATAGAACTCGGGGCGAAAATTGAACAACTCCTTGACGCAAAACGGCAGCGAACCTAATCCATCTGCCTTCTCAGAAAGGTCGGGATGTCGAACTTGTCCTCGTCTTCCGGGCTCATCTGGAGCGCCTTGCTGTCGAAGGTCACGGTTTCCACCTCGGCGCTTCCCTGCTTCTTGCGCTGCCAGGTCGGAGAATCGAGATGGTCCACGATCGTGCCCAGGTGAACAACCTTTCGCTCCTTGTTTCCCGTGGAGTTCGCCGGAGTCGGAGCGGGCTTGCGCGCCTCTGGCTCCTTTTCGCCAAACCCGGTGGCAATGACCGTGATGCGGATCTCGTCCTTCATCCGCTCATCGATCACGGCGCCGAAGATGATATTCGCTTCCTCGTGAGCCTCCTCCTGGATCATCGTGGCCGCCTCGTTGACCTCGTGGAGACTCAGATCCGGACCGCCGGTGATGTTGATCAGCAAGCCGCGAGCGCCGTGGATCGAGATATCCTCCAGCAGCGGACTCGAGATCGCCTTTTGCGCCGCCTCCACCGCGCGGTTTTCACCGCACGCCGCGGCCGCACCCATCAGAGCCAACCCCATCTCTGCCATCACGGTGCGGACATCGGCAAAGTCGAGATTGATCAGCCCCGGCGTGATGATGAGATCCGAGATGCCCTGCACGGCCTGGAGCAAGACGTCGTCGGCCTTCTGGAACGCCTCGAGCATCGTGGTGGTCTTGGCGGCGATGCTCAGCAGCCGCTGGTTGGGAATCACGACCAGCGTGTCGACGCTCTGTTTGAGCTCGTGGATTCCCTCCTCGGCCTGGCGCATCCGCTTTTTCCCCTCGAACAGGAAGGGCTTGGTGACCACGCCGACGGTAAGCGCTCCGACCTCGCGCGCGAGCTTGGCGACGATCGGCGCTCCGCCGGTCCCCGTGCCGCCACCCATCCCGGCCGTGATGAAGATCATATCGGCTCCGGCCAGATAGCTGCCGATGCGCTCCTGATCTTCCAGGGCCGCCCGCCGGCCAATCTCCGGATTGGCGCCGGCGCCGAGCCCTTTGGTGATCTTCTCCCCGAGCTGGATCTTGACCGGCGCCCGGCTCGCCTCGATGGCTTGGGCATCGGTATTGGCGACGATGAAGTCCACGCCTGCGAGCTTGGCCGAGATCATGGTGTTCACCGCGTTGCCGCCGCCGCCTCCGATGCCGATCACTTTGATGCGGGCACCCAGAGTAAACTGCTCGACGATTTCAAACATAGACCTTCTCCTCCTTCTCCATGGTTACTCTTTTGACCTCGTCTTAAAAAAATTCACTGAACCAATCGACCATGCGGTTTTTGACCTTATGGAACAGGCTGCCCTCTCGAATCCGGAAGAAGTTTTTGTCCTGGCGCTTCATACCGTAGAGCACCAAGCCGACCCCCGTGGCGTAGATCGGGCTGGAGACCACATCGATCAGCCCGCCCACCTGAATGGGGACGCCGAGCCGCACGGGCATCCCGAAGACCTCCTCCGCCATCTCGATCATACCGGGCAGCAGCGTGGAGCCGCCGGTCAACACCATCCCGGAGACCAACGAGCCCTCATAGCCAGACTTGGCGATCTCGCGCTGGATGAGCTGGAACATCTCTTCGAGGCGCGGCTCGATGATCTCGCACAGGATCTGTCGCGAGATCGTTCGGGGGCCTCTCCCACCGACGCTTGGCACCTCCACCCGCTCATCCTTGCCAACCATGGAAGTCCGGGCGCAGCCGTAACGCTGCTTGATGCGCTCGGCCTCGCCGATAGGCGTGCGCAGCCCGGCCGCGATGTCGCTCGTCAGGTGATTGCCGCCAACCCCAAGCACGCTCGTGTGTTTGACCGCCCCGTCGTGGAACAGCGCGATATCGGTGGTTCCACCCCCCATATCCACCAGGACCACTCCCAGCTCTTTTTCCTCCGGTGTCAGAACCGCTTCCGCGGAGGCGAGCGGCTCCAGGGCGATATCGGCGACGTTTAGCCCCGTACGGTTGCAGCATTTGATGACGTTCTGGGCGCAGGTCACCGCGCCGGTCACGATATGGACCTTGGCTTCCAGACGCACTCCGGACATCCCCAGCGGCTCCTTGATCCCGTCCTGGTCGTCGATGATGTACTCCTGGGGCAGGATGTGGAGCACTTCCCGATCCATCGGGATCGCCACCGCCTTGGCCGCATCGATCACCCGGTCGATATCACGCTGGGTGACTTCCTTATTTTTGACCGCCACGACGCCGTGGCTGTTGAATCCTTTGACGTGCCCGCCGGCGATTCCGGCAAAGACCGAGTTGATCTCGCAGCCCGCCATCAATTCGGCTTCTTCCACGGCGCGCTTGATCGAGTTCACCGTGCTTTCGATGTTGATGACCACCCCTTTTCTGAGCCCCTGAGAGGGATGGGTCCCCACACCGATGACCTCCAGTCCCCGTTCGGTCACCTCGCCGACGACGGCGCAGACCTTGGAGGTGCCGATATCGAGGCCGACAATCAATGTGCTTTTTTTAGCCATGCTTTCTGAGCCGCACCTCCAAGCCTTCTGTTCCTCTCGATCTGGCAACCACCTGATCGGAAAAGTCCACGTGCAATGCCGCCAGCCGGTTCTCCCTGCCCTGCCATAGCGCCAACACCTGTTCGAGCCGCTGCAATTTTCTCTCCCAGTCTCCCCAACCCATGTGCAGCGCCACAGGATAGTCCGCAGGATAGAGCACCACGCCCGCCGCGGAGACAAAACGCACTTCGGAGAGCGCGAGCGATCTGCCCTCGGCAAGCTCCCCGAGCCGCAATGCTTCCTGAAATTTCATTCGGTTGGCATGGGGCTCGGCCACAAGGTCTTCCTGCCTCAGCCCGGTGAGCAGCAGAAGGTCCGCGGGTTCCGACTCGCCCACTTCTTTGAACACAAATCCTTCCGCATCCACATAGTATAGACCGCCGAGAACCA
>JACPFH010000093.1:0-6974 GCA_016183075.1 Deltaproteobacteria bacterium
ACATCCATATAGGAAACATCATCCAGCGCCAGGAGCGGCGTGGTGTAGAGATCCTCGCGCTGTCCCTTAAAATCGAACCCGGGCATGAGCACAGATTCGATGCCGAAGCGTTGAAAGTGGTTAACGATGCCCTGATTAAGCTCGTCGCCAAAGTAAGTTGCCAAAGCAACTCTTTTCACGCCCATCGACTTGAGCGCGATGGCATGGGGCTCCACGGGCGTCACAACGGGGAGCCCGATCTTCTTGGATAGATCCGCCGCAAACTGCCGCTCAAAATCCAGGCCCTTGAGCAAGAAAGGCGGTGTGCCGCTTATCGTGATGATATCGCAGCCGACCTCTTTGAGCTGTACGGCGATCTCCTCGGCTCGCTCGAAGCCCTGGAGAAAAGCCTCCTTCTTGCCGCTGCGAAACCCGATAAAGGTCGGGACGATCTCCACCCCATCTGGCGCATGCTTGTACCAGAAGCCGAAGGTCTTCCCCCGGTGGGTGGGCTTAAGCAAACCGATTCGTGCGCGCCAAGCAAACATCGTAAACTCCTTTCAAACTGATCTAAGATTTCTGAGGACCCGCTGAGGCTAACAGAGAAAAAATGTCCCTGTCAAATACCTAGCACCCTGCATCCATGGAAATGCTTTCCGGGAGAGTCTAGCATGGTTTAGTTTGTTTCGTTGTCTCCAGGCCAACGGCGGGAAAAAGACTCCACTTTTTAAGGAGGTATCCCGATGGTTCTGGTTCCTGTGTTGGGTATCCTTGTGCTGCTGGCAATCATCTTCTACCTCGCTTGGTGGGAAGCCTACAGAAAATAACCGGGAGGGCTCTCAGCCGAGAAAAAACGGGCTCGTTGGCGCGAGCACGCGCCGGCATCGCTTCGCATTTGGGGCCGTTCCGTGGTAAACTCGGGGTTTGTTGGCCGGTAAGGGGATGACTTCTACGTGAGGTTTCTCTGCTGATGTCCCAAACACCCGATTGCATCCTGTCACGTCGCAATCCTCTGCCGGCTTTCCGGGTTTTCGGCCTCCTCCTGGAAACCGCTTGCCGATCCGGCTCTTAGTTCAAACAACAAAAGCGGCGCAGGTAGTTTCGCAATGCAAGCAAAACTGAAGGCACTGATGGCCAATGTTGGCCAGGTCATTCGCGGCAAAGATGATGCGATCCGGATGGCGACGGTCTGCCTGCTCTCCCGCGGCCATCTCCTGATCGAGGACGTGCCCGGAGTAGGCAAGACGAGCCTGGCGGCAGCCTTGGCGAACTCGCTCAGTTGCTCTTTCCAGCGCGTCCAGTTGACCAGCGATTTGCTCCCGTCGGATCTCCTGGGAACTATGATCTATGATCCCGTAAGCCAGCAGTTCCAGCTCAAAGCCGGACCCCTCTTCCACCACATCGTCCTCGCCGACGAGATCAACCGCACGACCCCGCGCACGCAGAGCGCTCTTTTGGAAGCCATGAACGAGGGACAAGTCACGTTGGACAGCCGGACGTACGCCCTTCCCCGTCCCTTCATGGTTCTGGCCACCCAAAACCCGGCTGAATTTGCCGGCACCTTCCCCCTGCCGGAGTCCCAGCTTGACCGTTTCCTCATGCGTATTTCCCTGGGCTACCCGGATCGCGCCGCCGAACTGGAGGTGGTCACCGGGACGTCGCTCCCGGAAGAACTCGAGCCCGTCATGATGGCCGAAGAGGTGGTTGAAATGCAGACGCGAACGGAGAAGGTCCGAGTGGAGGCAAGCCTGGTCGACTACATTTTGGACATTGTATCCGCCACGCGCAACTCGACCGCCGTTTCTCTCGGGGCCAGCCCTCGCGGCGCCAAATCGCTCTACCGCGCAGCCCAGGCGCTCGCCTTGCTGGAAGGTTACGACTACGTGCTGCCGCGCCACATCAAGGAGCTGGCGGTGCCGGTATTGGCCCACCGCCTCATTCTCGCCGCGCCCGCAGGCGGCCTTGCCCACACGCGCCGGAGCGAAGAGGTCCTCAGGGCTTTACTCGAAGAGGTAGCAGTGCCCCTGTGAAAGCATTCGTTCAGAGACTCGCTCGCGCCTTGAACCCCAGCCGGCGCCTTTACTTTACCCGCGAGGGCTGGCTTTTTACCGCCCTCGCGCTGAGCATCGGCTTGGTGGCGGTGAACACCGGCCATAATCTCTTCTATCTGGTCTTTGCGCTTCTCCTCAGCGTGGTGATCGTTTCCGGTATCCTCTCCGAAAGAGTGCTGAGACACATTGAGGTCGAGCGCCGTCTCCCCGCGGAGGTCACCGCGCGGGCTTCCTTTCCCGTCACCGTCGAGCTGCGAAATCCGCACCGCCACCTTCTCTCTTACTCTCTCGCGGTGAGTGATAGCAGCGATTTTTTTCCGCGGCGGGCGTTGGGCTACCTTTCTTGCTTGGGGCCCGGAGAGTCACGGAGTTTTCATTATCTCGCTCGCGTGGATAGACGGGGAGAGCATCGTTTCGGCCCCATGTACTTGAGCACCCGTTTCCCGTTCGGCCTGTTCGAGAAGGTCCGGTTGATTCGCGCCCCGGCGACCTTTGTGGCCTACCCCGCCCACAAAGACGTTTCCCGGCATTATCCCTCGGTGTTGGGGAAAGAGCGGACGGGATACAAAAAATGGCGCTGGGGAGAAGAAGTCCTGGGATTCCGACCCGCGACTGCGAGCGATGACCACCGCTTGATCCACTGGCCCACCTCGGCCCGTGTGGGGCAGCTCATGATCAGGGAATTTCTCGAAGAAGTCGAGCATCCCCGGCTGGTTTTTTTCGACAACCGCGGCGTGGCGGGAGAAAAGTTCGAATGCGGCGTGGAGGTGGCGGCAAGCGTGCTGCGCGAACTAGCCGGCCGGGGCGCAGCGGTTTCCTTCGCCACCTGGGACAAATACTTCCAGCCGACGATACGCCCCGAAGGGCTGCGGTCGGCTTTGCGCCACCTGGCGCTCCTCGCGCCGGCAACCGGGATGGAAGGGGCCGGCTTTAAGAGCTGGCGCGTTCAGGTGCGTATCGAAGGGCAGGGAATCCTCATCAGCGGCGAGCTTTCGCTTCCGCCTTCTCTGCCTCCCTGTGCGATGGTCAGGGTATGAGCTTTCGCTTTCTATTTCTTGTCTCCTCTTACCTGCTCATCTTCCTCGGCATGTTCGGCCTCTTCATGACTGAGGAAATCTCGCTTCCCTATCTCGCGCTCGCGGCAACAGGTTTTCTTTTCGCCGTGGCGCGGGAAGCCCGCGGCGGTAAAGCGCTACTGCCCCCGCTGGTGCAAAATTTCGTTCTCGCGGCGGTTTTTATCCATGCCTTGCTACAGATTTTCGTCCTAAGAGAGCTTCCCCTTATCGCCTTAGCCCAGTTCCTTCTGGCCCTCCAAGCCGTAAAGCTCCTCGCCCCCAAAAAGGGCAAGGACTGGTCGCTCCTCTATCTGCTGTCTTTTTTCAGCATCCTTTCGGCCTCGGCGCTCAGCGTGGAGCTATTTTTTGCCGGAGTTTTCGTGGCGTATCTTTTTCTCGCGCCGTGGGTTCTCGTCCTATTTCAGCTCAAAGGAGGAGCTGAAGCCGCGGGCGCGGATCCGAACCAGGAGCCGCGACTTCTGAGCTGGCGGCTTTTCCGGCTCATCGCGAGCATCAACTTCGTGCTGTTCGCGTTCACTCTCTTGCTGTTCGTCACGTTCCCGCGCATCGGCGGCGGGCTATTCGGGGATGTGTGGGCCAGCGGCTCGGCGGTCATCGGCTTCTCGGACCACCTGGCTTTAGGGGAGGTTTCGAAGATCCAGAGAAACGGCGCCGTGGCCATGCGCGTCACGCTCAGCCGGCCTCCGGATCAGGGAGAAAAAGAGCTCTACTGGCGAGGTATCGCCCTGGATCACTTCGATGGTCGGAAGTGGCAAAAAAGCACCAGCGATACGGTCACCGTAAGGCGTGTCGGCGAGACCTACCGCTTGCGCGCGCCCGTAGAGCGGCGATCGGCGCTGATTCATCAAAAAATCATCCTCGAGCCCACTGGCTCGACGGCGCTTTTCGCCCTCAGCAAGCCGGTGATGATCTCCGGAAGGCTGGGCTACCTCATCCTCGACTCCATGGGAAACGTGCTCACGCTTCATCCCTTCCCGTTTCAGATCTCTTATGAGGTCCTCTCCTACCTCGAGCCCGGCTGGAATGATGAGCCGCCGGGCAAGAACTTTCTTCAGCTCCCCGATCTCCACCCTCGCATCGCCTCGCTTTCACGCCAGATCACCGCAGGCCTGAGCGATGACTATGAGAAAGCTCGCGCGCTGGATCGATATCTGCGCGAAAACTACCGCTACACCTTAGAAGATCTCCCCGTGGCGGACGAAGATCCCTTAGCGGCCTTTTTATTGGACGTCAAGCAAGGGAACTGCGAATTTTTCGCCTCCTCAATGGCGATTATGCTGCGCAGCCAGGGCATCCCGGCGCGCGTGGTCAACGGCTATCTCGGCGGGGAGTGGAACCCGTACGGGGAGTACTACCTGATCCGCCAATCGAACGCCCATAGCTGGGTGGAAGTCTACCTCCCGGGCCAAGGATGGATCAGGTTTGACCCCACGCCCTCGGTGCCCAGAGGGCGAGCCCAGGCGCTGTTCAGCTCGTTTACCCAATTGGCCGATTTTTTGCGCCTCAACTGGTACCGCTACGTCATCAACTTCGGCCTAGCCGATCAGTACCAGATTTTTAAGGTGCTCAGGCGGCCCCACAACTGGCTGGGCGGCGGTCAGCGCGGATTATCCTTGGGCGACCTGCGCACCCGCTTTACCGCCAATCCGAGGGGATGGGCGGAGCTAGGAGCCCTGATCCTGGCATTACCGCTGATTTGGATCGGGCTCAGAAAATTGCGCCGTGGTCGCAAAGCTTTATCTCGCATCACCCCCCATCAGGCTACCGAGCGCTACCGGCGCTTCCTCAGGCTCTGCGCTCGGAGGGGTTTCAAAAAAGCGACCGGTGAAACCGCCGATGAGTTCGGTCGGAGAATTAGCCGGGACCGCGGCGCCTTAGTCAGCGAATTCACATCCCTTTACCAGCAGGTGCGCTTTTCCAGTCCGAACGATTTCTCCGCCGACCTGAAGCAGATGGACGAACTCCTGATCGATTTGAGAAAAACCAAGCCCTGGCTGGAGACAAGATCTTAGCTCTGAACACAAGAGCACATCGGGGAATAGGGCCGCTTGAAACAAGGTTTTCTATGGCTTCTTTGAAGATGGGCCAGGAACGGACACCTACCATTCACCGGTGAAGGACAAGCCTAAGGGTTTTCTGGGCTGTCGCCTCCAGCGCATCGCGGACTTGGACGGTAAACGTAAAAGTTCCTGCCTGTATTGGTGAGCCTGAGATCGTGCCGGTAGCCTCGTCTAAGGTTAGATCGTCAGGTAAACTTCCCGATATGAGTGACCAACTGTACGGCGTTTTCCCGCCTGTCGCCCTGATGGTTGTCTGATATGTTCTCCCTACCTTCCCCCTGAGGCTGCCGGTCGTAATAGCGACGGCTTTCAAGACGTTGAGCCTAAACGTCCCGGTGACCGTCGCACCCAACATATCGGTCACGTTTACAGTGAAGGTTTTCGCTCCCGTCCTGGAGGGTGTCCCAAAAAGGACACCGGAAAAATCATTAAAGCTAAGGCCGGCCGGGAGAGATCCCCGAGTGATATGCACCGTATACGGATCACGGCCATCACTCGCGGGGGAAGCGCTGTAGTAAAGACCTACCTCTCCCTCGGGGAGAGAAGAAGCAATGCTGAGCGGCAGATTAAAGGTCGCCGTGATCGATCTATCAGTCAACATCGCAACATCGCAGGTAGTATCGGTTTGTGTACCACACCCATTCCAGCCAGCAAAAACGGAACCGGAGGCAGGGGAGGCTGTCAGAGTTACGGCCTCCCCACTGGCAAAGTCAGCCTGACATGTGGCGCCGCAATCGATCCCGCTCGGTGAAGACGTAACTGTTCCGCTGCCGGAGCCAAGCTTGGCTACTGTGAGAGTGAAGGTCGGCACGGTAAAGGTGGCGGTGACTGTGGTGTCGACAACGAGCGTTAAGTTGCAGGGGCCTTTGCCAACGCAACCCCCGCCACTCCAGCCCGTAAAATCGGAGCCGGCTGCCGGCATGGCAAGGAGGGTCATGGCCACACCGGGGTTGTAGGTCTTAGTGCAGTCCGTCCCACAGTCGATCCCCTCTGGATAAGAGACCACCGTGCCGCTCCCCGTACCTGCCCTCGTCACGGTGAGAGTAGGGTTAGGGCCGCTACTGTTAAGCAAAACGGAGACAGTATCGCTTCCTCCATTCGCCACCGCCAGATCGAGTCTACCATCCCCGTTGAAATCGCCGATGGCTAATGAGTACGGATCGAACCCATAAATAATGAATTCCGTGGGAACACCAAAAGAGCCGGTTCCCGTCCCTAACAAAAGGGAGACGTACCGCAAGTTAGTCCCCACGGTAAAGTTCGTAGCCGCACCAAACGTGCCGTCGCCGTTCCCTAAAAGAATAGAGACCTTGTTGTCGCCAAAGTTAGCCACGGCCAGATCCGGCTTCCCATCCCCATTAAGATCCCCGACCGCTACAGAGAGCGGCCCGCTTCCCGCGGGAAAGTTCGTAGCAGCACCAAAGGTGCCGTCGCCGTTGCCCAAAAGAATGGAGACACTGTCGCTCTGGCTATTCGCTACCGCGAGATCGAGCTTCCCGTCCCGATTAAAGTCCCCTACTGCCACAGATAATGGACCAAACTCCGAGGAATAGTTTGTGGCAGAACCAAACGAGCCCGCGCCTGTTCCAAGCAGGATGGATACATTGTTGTCGTTGTAATTAACCACGGCGAGATCGGGCTTCCCATCCCGATTGAAGTCCCCTATCGCCACAAGGCGCGGGCTACCCCCCACGGGAAAGTGCGTCGCCGACCCGAAGGTGCCGTCGCCGTTACCCAAAAGAGTAAGTACGTCGTTGCTCTGGCTAGTCGCTACCGCCAGATCGAGCTTCCCATCCCTGTTCAGATCC
>JACPFH010000093.1:6990-8164 GCA_016183075.1 Deltaproteobacteria bacterium
ACAGACATCGGACGGTACGACGCGCCAAGATTCGTAGCCCCGCTAAAGGTGCCGTCGCTGTTGCCCCTAAGGATAGAGACACTGTCGCCAAGATAATTTGCCACCGCCAGGTCCAAATTCCCATCCCTGTTAAAGTCGCCAACGGCCACAGAGTTCGGCAAATCCCCAACGGCGAAGGTTGTGAAGCTGGTGGACGTGAGAAAACTGCCGGAGGGCGTGAAGTTGGTGGTGTTGAGCAGGACAGAGACGTTGTTGTCATTAAAATTAGTTACTGCCAGATCCGGCTTCCCATCCCCATTGAAGTCTCCGATTGCCACGAAGCGCGGGCTGCCCCCGACGGAAAAGTTCGTCGCCGAACCAAAGGTGCCATCGACGTTGCCCAAGAGAATCGACACATTGTTGCTGTTGAGATTCACCACCGCCAGATCCAGTTTTCCATCGCCATTTAGATCCCCGACGGCCACAGAGAACGGTTGACTCCCTGCGGTAAAGTTCGTCGCCGCACCAAAAGTCCCGTCGCCGTTACCCAAAAGAATAGAAACGTTGTCGCTGAACTGATTCGCGACAGCAAGATCCTGCTTCCCATCTCGGTTGAAATCTCCTACCGCCACGGAGAGCGGTCCAGTCCCCACGGCAAAGGGGCCAGTGACGGTCCCTAAGCGGAGAATGGAGACGTTGTTGCTGCCCGCATTCGCCACAGCAAGATCCTGCTTCCCATCTCGATTGAAATCTCCTACCGCCACGGAGGATGGGCCTGTTCCAACAGCAAAGGGGCCAGTGACCTCAGTGAAGGTGCCAATGTCGGTGCCTACGAGAATAGAGACGTTGTTGCTGGACTCATTTGCCACTGCCAGATCCGGCACGCCGTCTTCATTGAAATCCCCAATTGCCACAGACTCCGGGCCAGCCCCCACGGGAAAGTTCGTGGCCGCAGTGAAAGAGCCTGTGCCTATGCCCAGAAGAATAGAGACGTTGTTGCCACTAGAGCCACCATTCACTACAGCCAGATCCTGTTTCCCATCTCTGTTGAAATCTCCCACAGCCACTGAATCGGGCCCACTCCCCACGGCAAAGTTCGTGGCAGAACCAAAGGAGCCTGCACCGGTCCCAAGGAGAACTGAGACACTGTTGCTGATAGAATTCGTGGCGGCCAGATCGAGCTTCCCATCTCCGT
>JACPFH010000699.1 GCA_016183075.1 Deltaproteobacteria bacterium
TATGTGGAGCTTTACAGCAGTACAGGCGGCCTCATGGCTGTGAGCTGGTTCGATCGCTTTGGCATCCAGAGGACGGCTGTAGATCGAGCGCTCTTAGAAGAGGCAGACGAACTTGAAGGAGTCTTCGTGCTTGTTGTAGACGGCCGCTCAATATGAAATCGCCTTGTTAAATCAATTTGATGATAACCACTCAAAACCGTTCCCGCCCGACACCTTTCTAGCCCATCCCCACTTCCATAGCCCCCGCTCGAACGCCCTCTTAGACCCGGAGAAGAGACTCATGCTCAGAGTCTTGGAGGATGCTGGTGGCTGTTATCGAATGAAATTCCTAACCTCGCGGTATCGGGGGAAGGACCTTTACCCTCCTTCGATTCTGTCGGTAAATCCAGAGCTGACGGTGCGGATGTTGCTCGTCGGGTGGTCTAAGGGTTGTTGGCGTTGAGTAGCAGCACAAGCGAAGAAGGCAAGCGAGAGAGGCTAAACGGAAACGCGATCCGTTGCAGCAAGTTAGCCAGCAAACGCCCGCCCAGGGCCCGTATGATGACTAAATAGATCTCCCCGCTGGCCTCGTAATCCTTCAAGACCCGCTTCAAACTTCCCGTATAAAGATCCACCGCCACCTCGACGCCTTTCCTTGCCAGGACCTCCTGGGCAGGGGCGATCTTTTGCTCGGCCAAGGCCTTCTGGACGTGCCATGAGTACCGGGAGCCGAGGCGTCTTCCCGCCAAAATAGCCTCGCGGGCGGACTCGACCTCCACCCAGTGATCCCCGATGTAGAGCCACAAGTCCACGGGATAGGGCACCAGGAATACAACCCTCCCGCCAGGCTGGGCGACTTTCTCAACGTAAGCAACCATCTCCTCGACCCTGTCACTCCTCCTGAGCGCAACGAGAATCTGTGATGCCATTTTCTCCCTCCTTTGCCCCGTCAGTGTTCATTGTGTGCACCGCTCACTCAGGTGACACTGAATTAGCAGGAGAATTTCGACGGGGGAAACTTAATCAGGCGCGCGCGAAAGAGGCGGAAGAGTATCTCGGAGGATACGGAGGAGTATAGAAAATCATTCAGCCGATACGGAGCGTGCGAATGAGCCGTGCAAGGTAGGTTCTCTGCAGACCCAATGCTCGGGCGGCCGCGGCGCGATTGCCTTGAGCCCGGCTGAGAGCCCCGAGGATAAGCTGGCGTTTCGCGGCATGGATTGCGTCACGGTAAGATAAGCTTTGGGAGTCAACCTTCGACTCCGCAGCAAAGAGCCTGGGAGAGAGATCGTGAAGGGTAACCTCGGGACCCTGACCCAAAACGACGGCCCGCTCAATGACGTTGGCCAGCTCCCGAACATTGCCCGGCCAGTCGTAGGCCAAAAGCTTTTCCATCGCTTCGGGGGTTATCTCCGTAAAGGCCTTTTTCGTTTCTTTCGAAAAACGCTGCATGAAGTAGCCGGCCAGAGCCGGGACTTCTTTTTTCCGCTCTCTCAAGGGGGGAAGGTGAAGCGGGACGACGTTCAAACGATAAAAAAGATCCTCCCGAAAGCGTCCCGCGTTGACCGTTTGCTCAAGATCTCGATTGGTCGCCGCGATAATCCTCACGTCGACATGAATCGTTCTCGTTCCCCCTACGCGCTCAAACTCCCGCTCCTGGAGGAACCGCAGGAGCTTGGTCTGAACCTCCGGGGAAATATCGCCGACCTCGTCAAGGAAGACCGTTCCGCTATGGGCCAGCTCTATTTTTCCTTTTTTCAATTCGGTAGCCCCGGTAAAAGCCCCCTCCTCATGACCGAACAGCTCGCTCTCCAGGAGCTCCCGCGACAGGCCGACGCAATTGATGGCGACAAACGGCTTGTCTTTCCTCTCGCTCCAGCTATGGATTGCCCGCGCAAAAATTTCTTTTCCGGTGCCGCTTTCCCCCAGGAGCAAGACCGTCGACGTGCTTCTCGCTGCCTTCTTGGCCACATCTACCGCGCGCTGCATCTCGGGGCTGGTGCCCACGACCATGCGGTAGCGCTGGCATAACTCTTCCGTCAATATGTCGACCCCTCGCTTCAGCGTCTCCCGCTCCAGGGCCTTTTCCACAATGAGGGCGATGTGGTCCGGCTCAAAGGGCTTGGGAATAAAATCGTAAGCCCCCTCCTTCATAGCCTGGACGGCTCGCTCGATCGTACCGTAAGCGGTTACCATGACGACGGTAACGTCGCGGCCTCGCTTTCTGATTTCCCGCAAAACCTGCAGGCCGTTCATGCCTGGCATCTCGACGTCGAGGAGAACCAAATGGGGGTCCTGTCTCTCAAGCAGATCCAGGCCCTCCGCCCCGTCGGAAGCTCGCACTACCCGGTAGCCCAGGGACTCCAGGCGGTCCCCTAGAACCTCCCGGATATCCGGGTCGTCATCGATCACGAGAATGATCCTGCCGGTGGATTCCATCTCCGCGTCAGAAAGTAATGGCGTAAACCTTCTCGATCTTGCCTTTCAGCTCTTCCCACTCGAAAGGCTTGAGGACGTAGTCGTTGGCGCCTTTGGCGATAGCTTCGATGGCGGCTTCACGGGAAGAAGAGGAGGTGATGATGATAACCGGGATCTTCCTGTCCGTCTTCCGGATCGCCTCCAGAACCTCGATGCCTCCCATCTCGGGCATCCTGACATCGAGAAAAACTCCATCGAATATTTCCGAGGACAATTTGTGCAAAGCTTCCCGTCCTGTCCCCGCGGTCACGACCGTAAATCCATAGGTCTCCAGACGGTCCTGGATAACTTCGACAATGTCTGCTTCATCATCCACCAGCAACACTTTGAGCCCCATCAGCCACCTCCCGAGCCCGCCGGTTCCCCGGAGCGCAACGGCTGCCGTGCGGGAAGGGTGAAATAAAAAGTGCTCCCTCTCCCCGCCCCGCTCTCCAGCCAGATCTTTCCGCCGTGCATCTCGACAAGAGCCTTCGAAATAGCCAGGCCAAGTCCCGTCCCCTTGGTTTTGTGCCTGTCCTCTCGGGCGACCTGATAGAATTTATCGAAAATTCTGCCGGCCTCTTCCGCGGGGATCCCGGGACCTGTATCTGCGATGGAAATCTCTACCCATTCGTCGCCGTTTCGCCGCACACCAACAGTCACTTTCCCATGCGAGGGCGTGAACTTGACCGCGTTCCCGATGAGGTTCATCAACACCTGCGCGACCTTATCCCGCTCCGCCCACGCACTCACATCGGTATCCGGAGACGCGACTTCCAAGCTGATTAGCTTCTCTGCGGCTACGGGTCTCAGGCTCTCGTTTACCTCCCTGGTCAACGCGACCAGAGAGATATCGGCCGGTCTCAGATCGATTTTCCCGGCTTCGATCCTCGACAGATCGAGCAGCTCGTTAATCAACCGTGAGAGACGATCGGCGTTGGATTTGATGCGCGCGAGATAACGCATCTGCTTCTCGTTCAGGGCCCCCGTGATGCCGTCCAACATATTGTCCACGGATCCTTTGATAGCCGTCAGCGGCGTCCTCAACTCGTGCGATACGTTGGAGACGAAGTCCGACTTCATCCTGTCGAGCTCTTTGAGCCTCTTTTCGTAGCGTTGTTTCTCCGTAATGTCCTTGGCCAAATGGAGAAAGCCGACAGCATTTCCTTGCTCGTCCACGATCGGCGAGACGGCCAGGGCCGCGTCGATGACGACTCCATCCTTTCTTTTTCTGCGCACCTCGAGATTGCGGATGACGCCGCTGAGCTGGACCTTATTCTGTATCTCCTCCAGTTCCTTCTCCCGGCCCGGTGGGACGAGAATAGCCAGGTGATTTCCCAAGGCCTCGTCTTTCGCATACCCGAAGATCACCTGGGCGGCACGATTCCAGGTAAGTATCCGCCCCTCCAAGTCTGTCGAGATAACCGCGTCCCCCGCGCTTTCCACCAGGCTTTCAATATAGGCTTTGCTTCTGCTGGCCTCGTCGTAGAGTTCGGCGTTCTCGAGAGCCATCCCCAACTGAGAGCCAAAGGCCGTAAGAAGTCTGATTTCTCTCGGCGTGAACCTGTGGTACTTACGGCTTCCCGCAACAATGATGCCGAGCACCCGATTTTTGGACAAAACGGGGGCGGCGGCGGTGGAGACGACCCCTTCCCGCTCCATCGTCCGGTTCTTATAGAGACGATTCTTCCGGATATCGGAGCATACGTAAGGCTCTTTGGTCTCAAAAACGATTCTCGTCACGTTGCGCCGCTCGTCAACCGGCGTGGAAATCCTCTGGAATTCCGGCGAGCGCAGGCCGCGCGCGGCTCTGACATCCATCCTTTTGCCTTCGGAATCCAAGATCCGAATAAAGCCTACGTCGAAGCCCAGGATCTCCAGCGACTTGTCCAGCGTGTCATTGAGAATCTTGCCGATGTCCAGAGATTGGGTCGCGACTTCAGCGACGGCAAGGAGGGCCGAGAGGTCTCGGTTCCGAGCTAAAAGCTTTGCTTTTGAGTTCGGACTCGCTACGGAGATGTCTTTGGCTTGACCTTTGACCTGAGCCATTTCCAGGGGCCAGCACCCGTTACGGACAAGGAAGTTTTGACACCTCGCACTGGTGCTGGATATGCGTAATCAGGGCGGATGTCGGCTTTTGCGCCCAATCCTCCAGCACCTGCTTGATTTCTGGATCCTTGGCTGTTGGATCTCCCTTGAAGGCTACGTTTAACGTTCCCACGTATTGGTTACCAAGCACTATCGGCATGGATCTACGGTGAGTCTCTCCATAGTAGATTTTGCCGAGTTCCTGACTGGTAGGATCGGCTTTATCTGCAGACCAATCTCGCTTAACAACCTCCCCCGGCCGTACTGCGAAGCACTTCTTGTACAGGCTGGAGACGTGAGTGTCGTTGATGCGGGTGTCCGCAGGCGCATGTTGATGATGATTCGTTGTTCGTAAATTCCTTGCCGCCGGATCCTCGATCCAACCGACAAAAACAGGGGAAGGTACCGTGGCCCCCGTCCTGTTAAGCCGGCAGGAAACCCATAGTGCCTGACTGGCACTGCCAGCTACAGCGGCCCTTATCTGATTGAGGACGGCGTTGAGCTGGTTATCAACCCCCGGAAAATTCGGATGGTTGCGGGGAAAGGGAATGTGAGACATGAAATGTGCCCTCCGTTTCTCATAATCGCTTCTTCCTTTTTCTCCTTTAGCACGAGCTAACGCCAGGCTGTCAAGACCTCAGCAGGCGGAGATTAGACTCACTAGGAACCGAGAGATGGTCCCAAACTAGGGCTTTCCCGCGGGCAACGTGTCCTTGCCGCTAAGCCCCATTCTCATCCGGCTTGAAGTCATAGACGAGCTCCAAAAACTGCTTGACGATCCGGGCGGTAGCGCCCCAGATGTCCCACCCGTCATAGTAGAAGTGGTATACGGGATGGCGCCTTTCCGGGTCAAGGTAGCGGTTTTCCTGGATAAAGCAGCCAGGAGCAAGCAGGGCCGGGATCGGCACCGAGAAAACCGCGGCGGTCTCTGCGTGGTTCAAGCGAAATTCACAGGGCCAGGGGATGACACCGACAAACGGGGTGACCAAAAAATTGTAAGCCGCCCGGGTCTGATCGAGCTGTCCTAAGATTCGCACGTGGCCGGGATCGATGCCGATCTCCTCGTGGGTTTCGCGCAGCGCAGCCTCCAGATCGCCACGGTCCGCGGGATCGACCCTCCCCCCCGGAAAGGCCACCTGGCCGCTGTGGTGGTTCAGCCCTTCCGCCCTCTGCGTGAGGATCAAATAGTCGCCGTCCTTGCGCTCCTGGATCGGGACCAGTACGGCCGCCTGTTTAAAACCCGCGCCGCTGACCGTGCCCGGCGTCCGCGATTGTAAGAGCTGGTAGATCCTCTCCGCGCCCATTTTCAAGCCGACAAGGAATTTAAGTCGAGGCCAAGCTGTGATACAAACTTTCGTTAATTTACCGAATCCCTAAACAAAAAGCCAATACCGTGACTCAACGGCAGATCCACCAGGCTATCCGCATTCTGCGTCGAGAGGTGCCCAAATGGCAGACGCCAATCGTCGGGCTGGTGGCGGAGTCCTCCGAGAGCCCGTTCCAGATTCTCGTTTCCTGCATCCTGAGCCTGCGCACGCAGGATACGACCACAGCCGGCGCCGTGCGGCGGCTCTTTACGCTTGCCGGCACACCGCAGGAAATGGCGAGGCTTCCCGTCCCAAGCATCACAAAAGCGATCTATCCGGTCGGTTTTTATCGTACGAAGGCAAAAATCATTAGCGGGCTTTGTCGCACGCTCAATGAAAAGTACGCGGGGCAAGTGCCCGATGAGATCGATGAGCTCCTAAAGCTCAAGGGCGTGGGACGAAAAACGGCAAACTTAGTGGTGACCTTAGGTTTCAACAAGCCGGGGATCTGCGTCGATACCCATGTCCACCGGATCTCCAACCGCTGGGGATACGTAAAAACCAAAAACCCCAAGGAGACCGAGTTCGCCCTGAGAAAAAAACTCCCGAAACCCTACTGGATCGAATACAACGATCTGCTCGTCTCGTTTGGCCAGCACCTGTGCCGACCGATCTCCCCGATGTGCAGCCGCTGCCCGGTAGAGCGCTACTGCGATAAGATCGGCGTGACGGTCAGCCGTTAACAGGACGTGAGCCCTCTGCGCTACGCGACGTGATCCCGTCTGACCCGGCAAGTTGAAGGGTGCTGAAGCCCGGCCGGTGCGGATTTCTCTCAAGTCCTTTCCGTCCGCGACGAGCAGAAGGAAGCTCCTTGAAGCTAGCGCGGCGACCGCCCGGATACCGTCGGGGCAAAAACCGAGGTGACCTCCTGGTGTCCGCGGCGCTCGGTAAGCGCCTCTTCATAGTAGAGGCCCAATGCTTCGAGCACCGGCGTGTCCTGGATCGAGAAGAGCACGGCATCCTCGCTCGCGGAGGTGTTGGCATGCTCGTGCATCGCCCAGGGAGGCAAGGCGACGATG
>JACPFH010000700.1 GCA_016183075.1 Deltaproteobacteria bacterium
CGGGAAGTTTTCGTGGGAAGAGGACGGGGAAGCGGTGCACTTTGCCTGTCCCGATGAGGGAGAGGTCGTCTTTGAGCTGCGCCGTGTCCCGGAGTAATTTCGGCACGATTCCTTCGAAAGCTCCTCGGGGGCCGAGTTATCAGGCCGCGGCCGATGGATTACGCTCCCTCGGGGAGCGCGCTCTCGGCTGCGGCCGATGGGCCTGTGCCATGAGTTGTACCGTTTGTGATCGGACGTCCGCAGCGTCGCTCGCGCTCCCCTCGATCGCGGACAAGCAGGTCCGCGGCCTTCCTCCTCGTCCCCCTCGAGCTTCGACGTGGAAGTGTGCCGGTTTCATACCATGTAGCACGCAGTAAGAACCGAGGAAGAAGTTGTGAAGTTTATAAGGTTGTATACCGGCGACGACGGCCAGTCTCATTTTGAAGAGCTACACACGCAGGAAGGCTCGGAGGTATTCTCGAAGATCCATTCCGTGGCCGCGCTGGTTTTCAAAAATGACCCGGCCACCCATTTGCTTGAATGGCATCCGGCGCCACGGCGCCAGTATTGCATTACCCTTTCGGGCTCTGTGGATATCCGCGTTGGAGACGGCGCTGTGGAGACTTTCGGGCCGGGCGACGTTTTCTTAGCCGAAGACTTGACCGGCCAGGGGCACACGGTTACGCCGAAAGGTAAAGGCAACTGGATAAGGGCTTTTGTTCACATCGAGTAAGAGGTTTAGCCCCGGCAGCGGTCATTGACCCAAGAGTTTTCTCATCCGTTCGATAATTTCCGGCGGCTGCGAGATCACCTCTTTCGCCAGCGACTCCAGTTCCTGTCCGGTCATGGGCCCCACACGCCATCCCCGCTTTTTCGCTTCTGCCAGAAGCTCCGGTTCGTTGACCGCTCTGTTAAAGGCCTCACGCAGGATTTGTACGCGCTCGGCAGGGACCCCGGGGGTAGCTACCCACGGCCGGCCGAAGACATTCGGTGCCAGGATCACGGTAGCCAGGCGCCGGCCAGCTTCGGGTGTCTTATACTTGTCCATAAGCTCATAGATGGTGGGGACATCGGGCAACAAGGAGTCCCGTTTTTTCCCCGTCTGAGTGAGAACGCGCAGAAAGCCTTTTTTTCGCCAGGTATTGAAAGGCTCGCGGCCAAAGAATGCCGAGAACGTGATTAAGCGACATTGCACCTCTCCCCTCTCCATGGCCAGGTCAATGTCCGGCGCGCCTTGATATCCGACGACAATATTAAATTTTGTTCCCAGGGTCTCTTCCATGAGCTTGGGGATTTGGGTTAAAACCGAGCCCAGCCCCGTAGAGCCGCATTTCGGCGGCTCTGCGGCTGCGCGTATGTCTTCTATGCTCTTGTAAGGGCTGTCCGCGCGGATAAAAAACAAGAAATCGGTTTGCTCCGGGGTGCCGATCCAACGAAATTTCGCCCAATCGAACTGAACTTCCTTTCGACCTATGAGCTGGTCCAGGTAAATTCCCGGATTGAGAGAGCCGAGAGTCAGCCCGTCCGCCCTGGCAACGCCGTAAACATAATTCGCCGCGATCACTGATCCTGCCCCGGGCATGTTCTGCACGATGACGTTGGGGTTGCCGGGAATGTGCTTTCCCATGTGTTTTGCGACAAGGCGGGTCCAGAGGTCATAGAGATCGCCGGCAAGCCCCCCTCTAACAACCCTTATGGTCTTTCCCTGATAAAAAGGCGCCTGCGCCTGGAGCGCAGGGCTGAAACCGAGAGTCGAGGCTAGAGAAAGCAGGAGAAACAATGTAGCGGTTGTCGCCGAGCGATTTTTTCTCATCAACTCAATAGCCACTTTCTTCCAGTTCGCCATCTTTTGCCTCCTACGGGCGCTTCCCGCCTCCGGCGACTCGACCCTACGTGCTCCTAGGGACCCCGTGCCGGCACTATAGCTCACTTATGCCTGTCGCTTGCGCTCTTTCAAATATTCTCGGAAAGGGCGGGAAGGCTCCTTTCTTCTCTCCTCGATGGTGGCGAGATCGATCAGGTCGCGACGAAGATTCCGATCCTTGACGAGGCCGAGGAGTATAAGCTCTCTGTCCCGCTTCGGAAGGGATCGGATAGCCGTGAGAAAACCCTCAGCTAATTTTTCTGGTTTGGCCAAGAGAAAACACCTCCTAGTTCAGACTATAGCCCATCTTTACGGAGTTTTCACCCAGCCAAAACCTGCATTTCTGACCTTCAAACTGGGGGCTTAATCAAGCAGAAAAGAAATGCAAGGTTGAAAGGCCAGACCTCCCTTCCCAACATTACTTTTTCACCCTAGCGGTATTCCTCTGCACAATCTTAATTTCCCCCTCCGTCAGGCCGTAGAGTTCGTAAACGAGTTGGTCAATCTGGTGGTCGGTGGTGTCGATCTCTGTTAAGGGCGGGTTTTCTGCTCCGGGTTGTTTGCGGTTGGTGCAAGTGAAGGCCCCTTTCCCCGCTCATTTCGCATGAGCCAAGGGTGGACCTCTTTCTTCTTTGCTTTTGCAACGGTCTCAGGCACCAAGAAGCGTTTTATTCCACGCGGCCCAAATGTTTTCGGAGACACCGGCATAGTGCGTCGATGGACCCGCTATCTCGGCGCCGAACCAATGCACGAATTCTTCATGCACGATCCTCTGAACGTCAGCGGGAGATTTTGCCTCGCGGAGTCTTGGTAAAATTGTGCTGACCTCCGGATCATACTCGTCGTGGGGAGCCCCGATCACGATGAGTCGAATGGGATCGGCTTTCCGCAGGAGCCGAGACACTTCCGTATAGAGGCTGCCATACTCAGCCTTCAATGACTCACGTTTTTTCCTGCGGTTCTCACTCATACGCTAGATCTTGGTTGCGAGTATGGCAGCCCTATCAGGCCACCCCTCTACGGATCTTCTCGATAAGCCCACGCACAGCTTCGAGCGAAGCTCGGACGTCCTTTTCCGTAAGTTCGGTTTCGACTGCTAAAGGATAACGCTCCACGACGTAGTACTTGGTGATCGTCTGGCAGACATCGCGGAACTGATCGAGAGAAGCATCGTGTGCCATGGCGTCATCAAGAAGGGCTTCCAGATCGTGAATTCTCCGAAGCGTCCAACCCTTCTCACCCCCGTACAAGGTCCTTCTCGGCCAGGGAGAGCCAATCCTTCGGATAGCGAGATTCCTTAGGCGGCATAGAGGACTTCGCCCCTTTCGAGGATCTCGCCGACGAATTGATCTCCGGCTTTCAACCGTTGCTCCACCTCCTTGGGCGTTAGAACTATCGGCTCAAACGGAA
>JACPFH010000701.1 GCA_016183075.1 Deltaproteobacteria bacterium
GATCGCGGAGTTGGCCGTCTTCGTCGAGCCCGCGGGTGAGGAGGTCGTGGAGGAAACCCGCCCGGACTTGCTTGAGCTTCGCAATCACCGCCTCCGTCTTCGCAATCGCCTCGTCCACCGTGTCCAGCACAACGGCGATGCGGGATTGTTCAGCGGGAGATAAGGGTGCGAGAACCTCGATCGACTTAAGCTCGGTTTGAGTAAGTTTTGAGCGTGTGCTCCCAGCGATGTAACGTCTAATGTCCTTGTGAGCCAGCGTAAAAAAAATGAAGTCTAGCTTGTTTGCATTTTTTGTTCTCAAGATATGCGCATGATTATTAACCCATGACTTTCCGCTGATCTTGTAAGCAATTGGGCGCGACGCAAAGTCGTCAAAGTTTCCCCCATCCTCTGCTATCAGAACAAGAGGTTCGTCGAAGAGATAATCGTCGATCCAACCTTGGTGGCCGTTCGCCCCGTAGTAGGGCACTGTTCCCTGTCTCTTGAATCGCTCTTCAGCGCTGATAGGAACCCGCATGTGATCGAGCACCTCGATCATTTGCTCAAGCCGTCGAACCTCCCAGCCTTGCGGAACCTGGCCAGCCGGTACACTTGTTCGAGATTCACACATACCGCATGGCCTCAAGGATTGCACTTAAGGAACCCTCTTCCATACTTCGGGATTCGTACAGCGAAGTAAGTGTCACCCGATACTTGTCCCACATCGCCTCGACAAGCCGAGTCACCATCTGCCGCTTCTCGCTCACGGCCGCATCAAGCCCCGCATGGACGTCCTGCTGCAAAAGTTCAAGCACAAGCGAGCGTCTTTTGTCTTCGCCCATAAAGCCGCAGCGGTTTTTGAGTTCGGATACAAAGGCATCGGTCAGCTTGTGGAAGCGGGCGCGGGCGGCGGAGAGGTCGCGCTTGATTTGCTCGTACGGCACGAGCGCAGCTTCGAGCGCCCCAATTTGGTCGAGCGCGGGCTTCAGCGCTGCTTTGGCTGCCGACAACACGTCAGCCCTCACCCCTGACCCTCTCCCAGAAGGCGAGGGTGTTTTAGCTGTGGCTTTCTCCAACTTCGTGAGTTCTTTGAGCGCGTCTTTGTTCTCTGCCTTCAGTTCGCGTATTTGACGTTCCAGGTCTTTGGCGTAGTTCCAATTCTTTAACTCCTCTTCGTCGGCGTCGTCGGGTTCGTTGCTCTGCTCGAAGGCTTCCTTCTCGCCCTTGAGGCGGGCGACATCGGTCTTGGCAGCGGCGATTTGATCGAGGTAGTCGGACATCACGTGGCGAACCAGCTTGTGAGCAAAGGGATCGAAGGTCGGACCTGCAGCTTCGTCGTCTTCTACGGCATCGGCGATGGCGTCCACCCAGCCGTCGATCACGCCGGGAAATCCGTTTTCTAGGAGCGTTTTGAAATCGGGCAATGTGTCGGTCCACCAGGTCGCGATGACGCCGGCGAGTTTGAAGCGGTCGAGCACGCCCAGAGGCAATAGCGCGGCGACGAAAGAGTCGAGAAACTCGGCGCGCACTCGGTTAAGCTCCCGGTGCTGTGGTAGGTCGGCGAGGCGCGCGGCGTGGGCAGCCCACCACATCTCAAGTGCGTCGCGCATTGATTGTCCGCGAGCATGGACGCCGGAGTCCTGCTCCACGAGCGGGCGGATGGCGGCGCGGTCGGTGAGCGAGGGCACGAAGTCGAAATACGCGGTGTCGTTTGCGCGCGTAGCGAACGTGTGAGCCGGGTCGAAGCCCAATGCCTCGAATAGCGGCCGCTGCGCTTCGACTTCCACAACCGGCACGCCGCCCAGCAGGTGGGCGGGCACGTCGTGCGGCTCAGGCGGCGGCGAGTTGTCCACGTAGCGGCGGATGTTAAGATTCCAGTCATTGGCCGGGCTGCTGATCTCTTCGAGCGGCACGCGCCGCGCGTAGCCGGGCACGTCCTCGAAGCGGTCATAGGTGGAAACGATCTTTTCTATATGCTCGGGCCGGAGGTAGTTCTGGGCGCGGCCGGCGTGGAATTCGGCGTCCGC
>JACPFH010000716.1 GCA_016183075.1 Deltaproteobacteria bacterium
CCTGCGTATGCTGCGCCGCGTCGCCGGCATTTTGCATGCGCGGGTGCGGGTCGTTCTAGAACCAACAAAACCGACGACTGAAACGCGCGTAGCCGAGCCGTCGGAACCGTATCGCGGTAAACGAGCAAAGGCCAAATGAGAAAAGACCGGGGGTTGGCTCCTGAGCTTTTGAACCGCCGCTACGCCTTGAACGGGGCGAAACCGTTGAACGGAGCTAAAAGTCCGTCGGTCCTGAGAATGCTTCCGAGCAGCGCCCGGTTCCCCGAGTAGGCCCAAAGGGCCGTAACGAGGGGAGCGCAGACCGAAGGGGCCGTATCGAAGGGCTGGAACGATTGGAGCTGTGATCTGCCGTAAACTTTGAACCTGGAACATTGAACCTTGAACCGGCGAAAGCCATCGTGACCTCGGATGTGAAGCCCCACGGGCAAGCCCGTGGCCCCGTCCAGTCCGCCCGTGGGGCGGAATCCTGAGTAAGAGCTTCCGGCCAAGGCCGGGGCTCGCATCGAAGGGTCAAAAAATCTTTAACGCCGTGACCTATTACGTCATTTTCGTGTTGTAAGCTGACGGTCGCAAGAGTAAAGGAAGCCGAGAACGAATTTAACGCACGAGTGGCCGAACCGCCGAACAGGGGACGTAGAAATGGCGAACGATTGGAACTCTTCGACTCTACTGCTCGGGACAGGCTCCATGAACCGGCTGAGCGGGTTAAACGATTGGAACGGCTGGAACTATTGGAACCGCTGGAACGGGCTGCAGAATTGATTGGAACGTCCAATGCCGAACTTCGATGAATGGTTCAAGCGCGCCACGGGGAATGATCCGTTCCCTTATCAGCGGCGGTTTGCCGAGGAAGGCGAGATACCAAACTTAGTCGATGTGCCAACAAGGTTGGGAGCTGAAGACGATGCCAAATCATAAATCGCAGAAACCCGACTTCGACTGGCGCGTGATTAGCTTTGAAGGCTTGAGCCGGGAGCAACAAGCATGAAGCTGCGTGCTTTCGAAGCGGTGGCGCAGGCGTTAGACGACGCGCAGGTGCGCTATGTTGTGGCTGGTGGCCTGGCTGTGAATGCTCACGGGTATCTGCGCTTCACGGCCGACATTGACCTGGTCGTTGCGTTGGATGCCGACAACGTCCTGCGGACATTCAGAGCCTTGTCAAAGGCCGGATACCTGCCAACCGTGCCGATCACAGCCGAGCAATTCGCCGATGGCAACCAGCGACAACGCTGGATCGCGGAAAAAGGAATGCAAGTGCTCAATTTCTTCAGTGATCAGCACCCGGAAAGCTCCGTGGACATATTTGTGTACGAACCGTTCGATTTTCACCAGGAGTTTACTGCCGCGATGGTGGGCGAACTTTTACCGGGGCTTTCGGTTCGCTTTGTCTCTATCCCGACGCTGATCCGCATGAAGGAGGCGGCTGGGCGGCCGCGCGATCAGGACGACATCCAACACTTGCGCTGGATACTCGAAGACGAGAGCAAAAAATGAGTGAATCCGACAAGACCATAGATTGGTCCAAGACCACCTTTGAAGGTAGCCGCCGCGAGCAGTTGCGACGCTGGCGTGCGCTAAGCCTGCGGCAACGTCTGGAGGCCTTGGATCGGCTGTCAGACCTCGCCCGGCCCTTCGAACAGCAAAAGACAGGACGGGCGGCAACGGCCCAGCCGCAAGCAGGCGTCCACCTAGGAGCAGTTCGAGAACCACCGGCTGGGTACGGCAAGGGCCCCGATCATGACATTGAGTCTGTCGGCCCGGCACCGAAGCCGCGCGACCCGTCCCGGAAGCAGAGCGGCGAATAAGGAAATGGCGGGCAGCCCCGTACGTGCGTTTACGAACGTGGGGTCGCAATGCTTTCGTCCGCACTCAAAAGTCGGCGGGCGATCCAGGTCAATCTCGAAATCATGCGCGCCTTCGTCCGGCTCTTCCTAAATCCGGCAAACGACTTGAACGGGGCGCAGCGGTTGAACGATTGGAGCTGTGATCTGCCGTAAACTTTGAACCTGGAACATTG
Source organism: Deltaproteobacteria bacterium (assembly GCA_016183075.1). GTDB lineage: Bacteria > Desulfobacterota > Binatia > UBA9968 > UBA9968 > 2-12-FULL-57-22. The sequence goes on from JACPFH010000716.1 coordinate 2,018, forward strand.
AACCTTGAACCGGCGAAAGCCATCGTGACCTTGGATGTGGAGACCCACGGGCAAGGCCAAGGCCGCGTCCAGTCCGCCCGTGGGGCGGAATCCTGAGTAAGAGCTTCCGGCCAAGGCCGGGGCTCGCATCGAAGGGTCAAAAAATCTTTAACGCCGTGACCTATTACGTCATTTCCGTGTTGTAAGGTTATCGCCAAGAGAGTACAAAACCCGAGAACGAGTTCGACGAGCGGGTAGCTGAGCCGCCG
>JACPFH010000715.1 GCA_016183075.1 Deltaproteobacteria bacterium
CGCTCTGAGATTTGCGCTTGCGAAGTTAGGGATCGATCCCGAGAAGGACGTGAAGTTGATACAGAGCCCGCGACCGGATATGGCAAACCTGGTCGCTCAGATGGAAAGAGGTGACGTTCAGTTCGGGCCGCTCGCGCCGCCTTTCGACAGAGTCGCGCTCAAGCGCGGGTTCCGGCTCCTTTTCTCACTCCCGGAGTTGGGCATTCCCTGGCAGAACAACGGCGAATTGATGCAGCGGGCATATCTTCAAAAAAACCGGGACACCGTCCTTCGCTTCCTCAGAGCGACTGGCGACGCCATGAGGGTCTTCTATGAGCAAAAGGACAAAACGGTCGGCTATCTCATGGAATTCCTCGGCAGCAACCGCGAAGACACGGAGTACGCGCATGAAGTTTACAAGAAGTGGGCTGACCGCACTCCGAGACCGAAGGCCGAAGGGATTAAGACCATGTTCGATGCCATCAAGGCAAAGACTCCGAAGGCCGCCGGGGCTGATCCCGCTCCGTTCATTGATACGAGTTTGGTCGACCAACTGGTGAAGGAAGGATACTTCAGGTAGCCAAAGCCACTGAAAAACCCCCTTTTCAAGAAAATTTGGGAGGTCAATAATCATCAATGGGGAGGAGGCGATGAGGCTCGATGTGCACGCCCATGAGTTTCCCGAGCGGTATCTCCGGGAGATCAACCGGCTGATTGCGCGCGGGAAGTTCCCGCGGGTGGCAGAGCCGCTTTTGCCATGGCGGTTGGACCAGCAGCTCGCCCATATGGAGGCCACCGGCATCGACGTGATGGTGCTCGCCCTCACCTCGGCCACGTATCTGGCCGACCGCCGCCTGGCCCGCGAGCTGGCTCGAATAGCCAACGAGGCCTTTGTCGAGGCGGCAAAGAAGTACCCCGACAAGTTCCGCGTGTTCTGCTTCGTCCCCTTGGGTCACGTGGGCGATGCCATCGCGGAACTCCAGCATTGCGTGGAGGATCTGGGCTGCCACGGTCTGATCCTGGGAACCAACGTCCGGGGGAGACCCCTGAACCATCCCGAGTTTCTCCCCTTCTTCGAGGTGGTGAACCGGATGCGGCTGCCGGTGCTCTTGCATCCCATGGACCCCGGCTGGCCCAAGTCGTATCAAGAATTCCGCCTCGACCTGTGGATCGGCTGGCCCTTCGAGACCACCATGGCGGTGGCTCGCATGGTCCTGAGCGGGCTCTTCGATCGTTTCCCCGATTTCCCCTTGATCCTTTCCCACCTGGGAGGGCACAGCCCCCAAGTGGTGGAGCGCATCCACATGGCCTCAGGCCGTGGGCGGGCAGAGAAGCCTCCACTGGAGTACTTCAAGCGCTTCTACTACGATACCGCCGGCCCCGTGCCCCCGGAGGCCGTGCGCTGCGCCGCGGCGATGTTCGGAGTGGATCGGATCGTTTTTGGCACCGATTACCCCTTCGGTCCCGGAAGGGGCAGAGTGTTTGGCGAGAAGGCTGTCGCCTGCGTGGAGAGTCTCCCCGTCGGCCCCGAAGATAAGGCGAAGATATACGGCGGCACCGCCTGGGGGCTGATTGAGCAGCGGGAACGCCGCGCCAACCACGGGAAGGCGCCTCCCTCTCGCGGCAAAAACTTACACCGCAGGCGGCAGGCGTCCAGGTATCCACTCGAGGGCCATGGCCGATTCCCTGGTCGTAAGGCATCGGAGAAATGATGGGTCGCGATCCGCAGGTTGATCTCATTCTTAGCCTTTTCACGCCCCGTTACATTGCGACCGGGGTTGACTGGAACGACCTTCAGCGTTTTAGCCAACGTATTGAGCGCTGGGCGGACTGGTGCCGCATCTGGTGTGACGAGGGGGCCGCCCATGAGCGCCTCGCCCACGAGGCCCGAGAGCGCCGCCGCAGCACGACGGCAGCCGAGGCCTTCTTGCGCGCAGCCATCTACTACCACTATGCGAAGCATCTCTTTGTGCAGGATCCCGAACAGTATCGCCACGCCCACGAGCGCATGTTGTTCTGCTATCGGGCTGCGGCCCCGGAGACCGATCCACCCACGGAGCGGATCGCGGTGCCGTTCGAGGGTGGCGTGCTCCCGGGCTACCTCCGGCGGCCACTTGGCATCGAGCGGCCCCCGTTGGCGATTCTGTTGCCTGGCCTCGACGCTGCCAAGGAAGAGCTTCACGCGTGGAGCGACGCATTCGTGCGGCGCCGGGTTGCGACCTTAGCCCTCGACGGTCCTGGCCAAGGCGAGACGGCCTTCTGGATGCCTATCCGAGCGGACTGGGGGAAAGTCATCGGGGCGGTCATCGATGCGCTGGAAGAGCGTGAAGACGTAAATGGAAACGCCGTCGGCGTGGTCGGACAAAGCCTTGGGGCCTTTTACGCCGCGATGGCGGCTGGCCTAGAACCTCGCGTCAAAGCTTGTATCGCCAATTGCGGCCCCTTTGACTTCTCGCTGGCGCTGCCGGGGCTGCCCGCCGTCTCGCAGCAAACGTTTCTGGTGCGAAGCGGAGCGGCAAATTGGGATGAGGCGATGGAAAGAGCCCGCCAGTTGACGCTTGACGGCGTGGCGGAGCACATCGATTGCCCCCTGCTCATCGTCTTTGGGGCCGGGGATCGGATCATCCCTCCCTCGGAGGGAGAGCGCCTAGCGAATATCGCCCCGGGACCGACGGAACTGGTGGTTTTCGAGGAGGGAAACCACGTCTGCTTCAACATTACTTACAAGTTTCGTCCGCTCACGGCTGACTGGATGGCGGAGCAGTTGGGGCGACCGGGCGTCGCAGGACCCCGCGCTGAGCGGAGCTGAAGGGGACACCTGCCGGCAGAGATTTCCTACTGAAACGGAGCTCCACGCCATTGCTCATGGGAGAGGAGAAGATCATGAGAAACATGCCCTACGGCATCGGGACTACAGATTTCCAGGTGGGTATCAACTTCGATCGGATGCGGAAAGAGCGGCTGGCACGGGCTCAGACCGCTCTGCGCAGGCACGGAATTCCCGCTGCGCTGCTGATGGGGCACGAGAACGTCCGCTACACCACGTCTATCCGGTGTTTCCCATTCGCGCCGCAACTCGCCTACGCTCTCATTTTTGCGGAGCACGACCCGATCATGTACGAGCTGGGCGACCAACTCGGGCAGCAGAAGCTTTACTGCCCCTGGATTCGGCCGGAGAACCTGCGCTTCTCGTACTGTTGGCTCGGCTCGATTTGTGGACCCGAGGCGGCAAGGGCGGAAAGCAAGATGTTCGCCGATGCCATCACGAGGGACCTCAAGGACCATGGCCTTTCCGGGGAGAAGCTTGGGGTGGACGTCTTGGACGAGGTTGGGCGTCGTGCGCTGGCGGATGCGGGGGTGGCACTGACCGATGTGAAGCCGGCAATGATGGAAGCGCGGCGGTGTAAAACCCAGGACGAGGTGGCCGGCATCCGCACGGCCATCGCTATCGCGAATGCCGGCTATACAAGCTTTCTCTCGTTCAAGCCCGGTCAACGGGAGCGCGATGGGGGAGGCGCTCTTTATGACGCCATGCTGAAGGCGGGTGCGGAAACGGTTTCCGGCGGTGTGCGGGCCGGCCCCAGCACCTTCGATGTCTATCATATCGGTAACACCGATCAGATTGTCGAGCCCGGCGATCTTGTGCAGGTAAACACGTGCCTTACGACGTACGCGGGATATAAGGTCTGCATCTATCGGAGCTTTATCATCGGCAGGAAGGCGAACAGTAAGGAGACGGATTTCTACGAGCGGTGCTATGAGCGCGTTTATTCTGTTATCGAAAAAATTAAGCCCGGCTCAACGACCGCCGATGCGGCCAAAGGATTCCTGCCGGCAAGCACCTGGGGGTATCCTGCCGAGCAGCCCCTCCTGGTGGCTGAGGTGGGCCACGGTATAGGCATGTCCTACGAGGAGCCCGTCATCAGCCGCCTCTGGTCCTTCGACCACCCGCAGACCTTCGAGCCGGGAATGGTCATCGCGGTCGAGTGCCGCGAGGGCGAGCCCGGCTATGGCGGTGTGCGGCTGGAGGAGATGGTCCTGGTCACCGACCACGGTCATGAGGTTCTTACCACTTGGCCGGCCCAGGGGATCGTTTCGGTTGGCATATTTTTCGGGAGCTGACGAAAGATTTAGCGGAGCGTCCCTGGAGGGTATCGCTTACCTCTTGCCCTCTACGATCGCCAAACCGGTCGGGCCTTACTGCCACGTAACAAAAGTTACCGCCAAACATCTGGTCTTTGTCGAATGGAGTGAAAAAG
>JACPFH010000720.1 GCA_016183075.1 Deltaproteobacteria bacterium
GCGCAGCGTCTCCCGGTCGTGCCTGAGGAGCCCTTTCCAATTCGGCCCGAACTGATCTTGGGCATACGGCTCGTGCATCCACGGCGCCTCGATGAGACCGTCGCTGTGGAGCTCTCCAATGGCGCCCGCACGGAGCCACGCATCCCCCTGTCCCGTAACTTTCCCCAGACCGCGCACCGCTTTGGGGATGTCTTCGACCGGACGATGAAAATAGTTAGAGCTTCCCTGGTGATTGGCTTGCCATCGCGTCCCAAGCTCACCGCGCCCTTTAAGCTCTTCAAGATAGGACAATGTCTCCCCGGACTGGTTCACGGCGCTCGTGATGCCTTCGCGGAGAAATCTTTGGTTCATCAGCCTGATGGCGCCCAGCCATTCCTCGCGGGTCGTGCGCGGCAGCTTCGGCATCGCGAGATCGTACACGGCGTTATCCAACATGAGCCCGGTGAGTTCCCCACGCTCGTCTTTGAAGACATAGCCGCCTGCCGGCACCGGGGAGTTTTTCGTCACGCCGAGGACCTCGAGGGCCTTGCTGTTCGCCACGCCGAGATGGCCACGAATACGCATGAAAAAAGGATGGTTGGGAACAGCTCGGTCTAACTCCCACCGATTTGGGAACCGGCCCTCTTGGATCAGATCGAAGTCGAAGTGGCCCGAGCCCTGAACCCACTCGCCGCGAGGAGTGCTCTCGGCCTTTCGAGCAATGGCAGCAAGCATGTCGCTGATCGAGCGGCAATCATTGAACTGGACATAGCCGGGAAGCATGGACACGCCGACATGAATGGCATGGACATGAGCGTCGATAAAGCCCGGCACCACCGTTTTTCCGTCGAGGTCTACCACCTTCGTGTTAGGCCCTGCCTTTTTGAGCACCTCCTGATCGGCTCCGACCTCCCCTGCCTTTTTGAGCACCTCCTGATCGGCTCCGACCTCAGCGATCCGGTTACCCGTGATAGCTACCGCCCGCGCTTTGCTGAACTTTGGATCAACAGTAATGACATTCGCATTGCGAAAAATAAGATCGTGACTGGCACCTGTAGTCGCCATTGGTGACCTCCGTTACCATCCAGATGGACTCTGTTATTAGCCTGGCCGGCCGACAGACGCTTGGGAGCCGCAGAAGACCATGCGGCTTTTTTTCGCCGGACATTTCGCAAATTTTATGCCACGTACAACCTTTACGTAAGAAAAGCCGTAAGGGCGCGCGCATGTTGGAAAGCTTGCAAAGTATCTCGGCCGGCCTCTGCAAGTAAAAGAGTAAGAAGAAACAATCTGATCAAAATTAAGAAAAGAGTGCCCTATTTTTCTTATTTGTAAGAAGAGGTCTTCCTAAAGTAAAAAACTTGAAATTCTCTGATTCGTGGAAAGGTCTAACCGGGAATCGTCATCCCCTTTCTGCCCATCAGCTATTCACAGGACGCTCGCTTCATGGTATGGCTTTTGCGTCAAGAAGAGAAAAAAACCTCGTCATTGATTAGAGCCACGGTAATGAGGGTATCACGTTTACCAGTCCGATGACTGCCGCATCGAAAAAAGGCGGTGATCGAATCGCCGCCGCAAGCGTGATCGCAGGCCATGCGCTTCATCACGCATACGATCACGGCCTCTATGTGATCCTTCCGGTTATCTATACCGAGCTGGGCTTGACGCCCGTGACCGCCGGGTTGATGGATACCGTGCGGCGCGTCAGCAGCGGCGTGGCTGCCATCGGAGGCGGCTTCCTGGTCGACCAATTGCAGCACCGCCGGATCCTGATTTTGTGCCTTAGCATGGTCACCATGGGACTCAGCTATCTCATCATGGGTCTCGTGCCCGTGTATCTCCTGATCCTCGGCGCCCTTGGCCTGGTGGGCATCTCTCATCAGTCGCTGTGGCATCCCTCAGCGCTGAGCCTTCTATCGCAACGATATCCCGAGCGCCGCGGCTTCATGATCTCGCTGCACCGCTCATCGGGAAATTTGGGAGATACCATCGGCTCCCTCGCGATTGGGGCCCTCATGGTGGTGCTGGCCTGGCAAGCTATTCTTTTGGCCGCTTTTCCCGCGGCGCTGGGAGTCGCGCTGCTCCTCTGGCTCGTTATCCGACAAGCACCAGGTTGGGAGGAATTCCGGACTCTGAGCACGACGCGACGTCACACCGGAGATCAACTGCGTTCGCTACGGGAGCTCCTCCATCACAGGGGGTTACTGTTGTTATTCTTGCTCGCCGGCGTGAGCGGGCTCGGCCAGGGCGGGTTCCAGCTATGGCTGCCCATCTACTTGCAGGAGACCCAAGGAATGGGAAGCTTCGGTATCGGTCTGCACATGGGGCTGCTCACATCGATGGGTATCGCCTCTGGCCCGCTTGTCGGGGCCTTGTCGGACCGCTTCACCCGTAAACCTATGATCGTGATGCTGCTCGCAGGGAAGGCTATCGTCGCTGGCCTGATGGCCTTCGCTGGCGGTGGGCTGATGCTCACTTTCCTCGTGGGGCTCATGGGGATGTTCATGTTCGGAGGGCACGCACTCATAGACGCCGGCGCTCTTGATATCGGAGAAGGGCGACGACTTGAGGGAAGCCTGATCGGCCTCCTATGGGGGAACAACGCTTTGTTTCTCGGCTTCGCTCCGTTGATCGTGGGTTTGCTCATGAGCTCCTTTGGCTACTCCACCCTTTTCTGGTACATGGCCGTTATGAACGGCCTGGGAAGTCTGGTCGCGCTGATGCTCCCCGCCTTCGACCACCGCCACGCGCCATAGGCTCTCACAACAGCTTTTTGACCTCAACCAACGCCTCGTGCGCTGCCTGGCCAGCGGGAAAGCCCAACACCTCCACAGCCGCATCCGGAAGGCATGGGGCACAGGCGGTGAGGGCGTTCAGCCCCGGCCAGCCGGTTCGCACCCAAACAACACCCGGGAACATTCGCACGCTGACCTTTGCGCGGCCCTGAAACTCGCTGCGGTCGTTGAATACCATCACTCTCTGCCTTTCCTGAATCCCGCGCGCCGCGGCATCCCCTGGATGTAGCCACACGACAGGCTCCGACTCCCGCAGCGCTAGGCGTCGGATCGCCCGTCCATTCCGATAAAAATTGTTGAAATGGCCAAACGTCCTGCCCGGTCTCAAAACGAGGGGAAACCGTCGGGCCATTTCCGGCCGGCTCCGGGGTGTCTCCACGGGCTCCCGATACTCGGGCAGAGGCGGCAGGCCCCACTTCAGACTGCGCTCGGAGTAAAACTCCACCTTTCCCGAGGGCGTGCGAAAGCGCAGATCATGGTGAGCTACGGGGGAGATACGCAGA
>JACPFH010000096.1 GCA_016183075.1 Deltaproteobacteria bacterium
GGTGGATGAATTCCAATCTCTCCCCCAGGCCGCCGAAGATCACCGTATGATCCCCCGCAATATCCCCGGCGCGCACGGACAAGAGCCCGATCTCTTTTTTGGTCCGCTCGCCGACGATTCCCTTGCGGCCGCAGACACCAACTTTATCCAGATCTCGCTTGAGCGCATCCGTTATAGCCCGGCCTAAAGCCAGGGCGGTTCCGCTCGGCGCGTCTTTTTTAAAACGGTGGTGCGCTTCAACGATCTCCACATCGTAGTCTTCCCCGAGGGTCCCGGCTACTTTACCCAGAATACTCACCAGGAGATTGACCCCGACACTCATGTTGGGCGACATGAGCACCCGTGTCCGGCGCGAGAGCCGCTTTATCTCGGCCAATTGCTTGGGATTAAAACCGGTTGTGCCGATGACGATGGGCGCGGCTTTGCGCGCGGCAATTCTCAGATGCCCCAGGGAAGCTTCCGGAGTGGCAAAGGTGATGACGACAACCGGGCCGCGCAATAACGGCGCCAACTCAGAGACGATCGGAACGCCGACTCTCCCCACTCCGGCCACTTCACCCGCGTCCTTGTTGATCTGGGGGCTCTTGGACCATTCGACTGCGCCGGCGAGCTTCAAGCCGGCGCCCTCGTGGATGAGCCGCACCAACGTGCTTCCCATCCTTCCGGCGGCGCCGCAAACGATAAGACCGAGCATCTATGCCTCAGAGAAGACCGAAGTCGGCCATCGCCGTCTTGAGCCTTTTGAGATTGCCTTCGGACATCGGCGTCAAGGGGAGACGAGTTTTCTCCCTTTTTCCCAATCTCCTTTCAAACAGGCTTGGGTCAGCTCGGACATCTCTTTGGGGACGATATTCGCCACCGTGGAGACCACCCCTTTACCTCCCAATGCCATCAGAGAAAATGTCAGGGAGTCTTCTCCCGAATAGACTGCGAAGCGATCTTTACAGAGGCGCAGCACATCTATGGCCTGATCTACAGAGCCGGTTGCTTCTTTTACCCCGGCGACGTTTTTGATCTCAGAGAGGCGGGCCAATGTCTCCGGCTCGATCTTCGAGCCCGTCCGCCCGGGGATGTTGTAGACGATGAGAGGGATCCTGACCGCGGCGGCAACCTTTTTATAGTGCTGGTAGATCCCCTCTTGCGTGGGCCGGTTGTAGTAAGGCGAGATCAACAGTGCCCCGTCGGCCCCGTCAGCCTCTGCCGCGCGCGTGAGCTCGATCGCCTCTTCGGTTGAGTTAGAACCTGTCCCGGCGATGACCGGGACTCTCTTCTTCACTGCCTTGATGACCCCTCGGACCACTTCGTGGTGTTCCTTGTGATTGAGGGTGGCGGATTCTCCCGTGGTCCCGCAGGGGACAATACCGTGGGTGCCGTTCTTGATGTGGAACTCCACCAAACCTTCCAGGCTTTCCCAATCTACCTTGCCGTCTTTGAAAGCAAATCTCCACCTCGGAGATGAACAGTAAGCTTTCGCTCCGTCTTGCCGATCAGTGATCCGGCGACGCCTACCGCACAGGCCCCTGTCCCACACGCCCAGGTCTCCCCTGCGCCGCGCTCCCAAACCCGCATCCTGACCTCACTCGGGCTAAGCACTTTGACGAACTCGGTGTTGACCCGTTTAGGAAAGAAGAGGTGATGCTCGAAGCGTGGACCAATCTTTTCCAGCTCCAGATGGTCCAGGTCGTCGAGGTAGAGCACACAGTGCGGGTTCCCCATCGAGACGCAAGAGACCTGATAGGTTTTGCCATCCACCTCTAAAGGGTAGTTGATGATCTTCCCATCGGCATTGACCGGGATCTTTCTCCCTTCAAGAATAGGCTCGCCCATGTCGACTTCAACCTCATTTCCCCTCAAACGGGGGCGGATAATCCCGCCCAGGGTCTCCACCTCCAGCTCTTTTTTCTTTGTCAGGCCATGATCGTAAACGTATTTAGCGAAACAGCGGATGCCGTTGCCGCACATTTCCACTTGCCCGCCGTCAGCATTGTAGATCTCCATCTTAAAGTCGGCGATCTTCGAAGGATGGACCGTGAGGAGCTGGTCGGCTCCGATGCCGAAGCGGCGATCGCAGAGTCTCTTGGCAACACCTCCGAGGTCGCCAATCTCCCCGTTGAGGCAGTCAAGGAAGATAAAATCATTGCCGCAACCATGCATCTTAGTAAAAGACAGCTCCATGTAACCACTCCGCCAACAAAAACCCACGCCCCGGCCATCAGCAATCAGCTTTCAGCTTCTGATCCTGACGGCTGAGCGCTGAGGGTTGACAGCTACTGTAACGCCGGCGGTATCACTTCGCCTTTGATCAAATCCTCAAAGCTCTCCCTTGCCCGGACCACGTAAAAGCTATCTC
>JACPFH010000697.1 GCA_016183075.1 Deltaproteobacteria bacterium
CTGACGCAAGCAGGGTTATGTAATGGGGCAAGATCGCTCAGCTCATCGAGGGCGGCAACGACCTCGTCATCGATCAACACGGAGGTGCGAAACCGATCGCCGCCGTGAACGACGCGGTGGCCGACCGCGTCGAACTCCCGCGGTGCGCCGTCCCGTCCCTCAGCCAGCCATCCCAGGACTTCCTCAACGGCCTGGTCGTGACTGTCGATGGCAACCCGCTCCCGGCGAGCTTCGGCGCCGCCGCGGGCAAAGCTCCGCGTGGCACTTTCGCCTATCCGGTCGACCAGGCCCCGCGCCAGACTTCGCGTCCTCGGTCCGGCCGTGCCCACAGGGGAAAGCTCGACCAACTGGAATTTAAGCGTCGAACTGCCGCAATTGAAAACCAAAACCTTCATGCAAAGCCTCTACCGGGCCTCCTTCGCGCTGGACCGAGACTCGGGGAAGTAGGGAGATCAGAGGATCAGGAAGACGCGCGCAGCGCCGCCAAGCCCGGCAAATCGCCGTTCTCCAGAAACTCCAGGGAAGCTCCGCCGCCGGTAGAAACATGGCTGAATTTTTCGGCCAGTCCCGCTTTTGTTATAGCGGCCACCGTGTCGCCCCCGCCAACCACGCTGAAGCCCCGGATCGTCGCCATCGCATCGGCGATTGCTCTCGTCCCTCGATCAAACGGCGCCATTTCGAAAACTCCCATCGGGCCGTTCCTAAACACCGTGCGCGCCTCACGGAAAGCGGCGACAAACGCTGCAACTGTCTTCGGTCCAATATCGTCGCCGAGCCGATCAGATGGAATTTCCCGTCCCGGTGTAATCGAGAATGGGGTTCCGGATGCCAAAGCCGTGACGACGACATGGTCTTGGGGCAAAAGGATCTCGACATTCCTGCTCGCCGCCTCATCGAGCATCTTTTTGGCCTCGTCGATCTTATCGGCCTCGACACGAGATTTTCCTACCGCGACTCCCTGCGCCGACTGCAGCGTGTAGGCCATGGCGCCCCCTATCGCAATGGTGCTCGCGCGGGAAAGCAGGCCCCGGATCAAACCCACCTTGTCAGAGACCTTGGCCCCGCCGAGAAGGACTGCGAAGGGCCTCTCGGGCTTGTCCAAAAGCCGCGACAGAGCACCAATCTCCTTTTGCATCAGCAATCCGACGCCTCTGTGAGCAAAATGACCGACCATCCCGACGACCGAGGCGTGCGCCCGATGGGAAGAGCCGAAGGCATCGTTCACATAAACATCCGCCAGCGCTGCCAGGGAGCGCGCAAAGGCGGGGTCGTTTTTTTCCTCTTCCGCATGAAACCGTAAATTCTCCAGCAGCAGCACTTCCCCCGCCGCGAGACGCCCGACTTCCTCTTCAACCGCCGACCCGATACAGTTCGGAGCCATGCGGACATCTTTTCCCACAAGCTTACCGAGCTCCGCCAGCACGGGCTTCAAGCTCAAGGCGGGATCGACCTTGCCCTTCGGCCGCCCAAGGTGGGATGCCACAATGACTTTGGCCCGTTGATCGAGCGCGTATTGGAGTGTGGGCAGGGCTTCGCGAATGCGCGTATTGTCGGCCACCGCCCCCTTCTCGGTCAGTGGCACGTTGAAATCGACGCGGATGAAAACCCGCTTTCCGGCTAACGGCAGCTTATCCAATGTGGCCAATTGCACCATAATTCCTCCGTACAGCGCTTCGCCTGAACTCGTGATTCTAACCTGCAAAGGCAGCAAATTACATGCCGGTACGTTGCAAAAAGAGACAGCCTGACTTGTGCGGCTTTTGACTGTTTCGCGATCCCTCACTTTCACGCGTGCAAAAAGCGGCGACCTGCATTTGCATAGTTGGGAAAGCTTCGATGGGAGCGACCGAGGGGTCGCTCCGGCTCAGAGGTAGGCCTTCAAAACATATTGCTGGATCATACGGTGAGTATTGAAGAAAGAGCCGTTCAGCGCAATGCAATGGAGCATTACATCAATGAAGCGCTCCCGATCGCGGTAAAAGAGCGGGATGACAACATTTTCCAGTTTGTCGTAAAGCCATTGCGCATCTTCTGACCAATCCGTTGTCGGATTCTCCCCTGTGCCGTTCTCGCCGATGGCCCATCCGGTCACTCCCTCGATGCATCCCTCGATCCACCAGCCATCGAGGGTGCTCAAGCTCGGCACTCCGTTGAGCGCGGCCTTCATTCCGCTCGTCCCTGACGCCTCTAGAGGCGGCTGCGGCGTATTCAGCCAGACATCGACTCCCGACGTGATCATTTTCCCGGTCTCCAGATCGTAGTTCTCCAAATAGGCGACCTTGATATCCGGTTTCAACGCCTCCCTGGATTGAAAAATCCGCCGGATGATCTCTTTTCCGTCGTCATCCCGCGGATGCGCCTTGCCCGCATAAACCACCTGAAAGGGACCCGCCTTCGACGCAACGCGCTTAAGCCGAAGTGTGTCCTGAAAGAGAAGATCTCCCCGTTTGTAGGCGGCGGCGCGCCGGGCAAAGCCAAGAGTCAAAACGTCCAAATCCATCCCGGCATTGGTCTGGCGGTTGACATAGCGAATGAATTGCCTCTTCGCCCTCGCGTGGGCATCCCAGATTTCTTGTTTGGGAATACTCAGAGCGTAGCGCAAGGCAAAGTTATCCCGTTTCCAGCCCGAAATATAACGATCATAAAGCTCCTGAAAAGGTCCCGAGACCCAGGTCGCCCCATGCACTCCGTTGGTGATCGCGTCAATCTCGTAGCCGGAAAACATGAGCCGCGAGATCTCCCCATGCTTTTTCGCCACGCCGTTCACGTAACCGCTCAAGTTAAGGCCTAAGAACGTCAGGTGAAAAATATCTCCGCAACAAATGAGATTCTTCATCTCCGCCAAAAGCTCCTCGTGCCCTAAAACACTGCGGACCAGGGCGAAGGGGAATTTTTCGTGTCCCGTCGGCACGGGTGTATGAGTGGTAAAGATACATCTTTTTTTGACCGCCAAAATGTCGTCGATGGTGAGGCTTTGCTTTGGTGCTTTTTCCGTCTCCTCAACTAAAAGCGCTAGCGTCAGTAGAGTGGAATGGCTTTCGTTCATGTGAAAGCGCCGGATGTCCTGGTAACCGAGGGCGCGCAGCATCCGGACACCCCCGATGCCCAAGACAACCTCCTGGCAAAAACGGTAGCGCATGTCTCCGCCGTAAAGATAATCGGTCAGGGTTCTATCCCACTCTGTGTTCTCCGGCAGGTCAGCATCCAGAAGA
>JACPFH010000693.1 GCA_016183075.1 Deltaproteobacteria bacterium
CTAGGAATTCGAAAAGTATCTGAGAGAAATTCGTCCAGGCCCATATTCGGTGAGAAGAAATTAGCTTCCTTCGCCGTCATAATGTGAAGGGCTGGTAATCGATTCTTCGGAACAATCATTGACTGATAGATTACGGACGACTCGTCAGCGTTACCATTCATCGGGTTCTCCCTCCCTTACGCGTCGTCAACCCTGTGGGCTCCCATACGAGGACGGCTGATCGTGTACCTGCATTGGCTGGGTTATAGCATCGACGGAGAAGTAGTGCTCCACTTTTTTGACCTGCCTGCGCCGCATAGCGTAGCGGCGCGGCAGGCAGGCCTCATGCCAGGGGAACTGGGCGGGGTTTTTGTAATGTTCCAAAAAGCGCTCTTATTTTTCCCCGCGTTTTGCACCACCAGGCCTGCCTGTATCGAGATAGGACTTCAGGGACTCCATAATGAGTTCGCGTGTCTCCTCAGCCAAACGCAGTGCCTTTTGACCTTCCTTGCGTGTTACCGAGGGGAGGTCCCCTGGATAGCGGAACTCTACCCCGTACGGCGTCAGGGCATCCGCTGTCGCCAGCTTCTCAGAGAGCCGGGGATCTACGCGGGCGACGAGCTGCCTGAGGAGAGCAATGTCGTGGCTCTTTGGGAATTCAATCTGGTGGCAAACGAGAAAAGCTTTGATGAACTTCTCGGCGGCCTGCTGAGCGTGAAACCCGACGTTTTCGTAATCTTCGAACTTTTCCTTGAGTAGCACTTCCCCCGCAGCCAAGTCCTTGCGAGCCTTGTCCAACCATTGCTGGACAAAATCCCATTTCACCTGCTCAGGGGCCCTCATACAAGACCACTCCGTATTTGTGCGCGGGATAGGCAAGGCCCCCGATTACATCTCTCGTCTCCTCAAACTCTTCTTCCCCCATAACCCACACATCTACGGGATAGTTCAGATCGCTGAGAGATTGACGAAGACGCCGCATCTCTTCGCGTTTCGAAACAGGGTCCTTTTCAATCACCAGGAAGTCAAAATCGCTATCCTCGGTGGCGCTACCCTGCGCTCGCGAACCATATAGGATCACCCGCCGAATGCGTTCACCATCATAGGCTAGCAGCCTTGTCTTCATCGCTTCGGCAACTTTACGATCTTTTTCGGCGATCATGGCCCTCACTCCTGTTACAACTGCTCCGCTTCTTTTAGGACGCGTTCTCGAATCACACTTGTGTGCATTATATCCCGCTGAGATGCTGATTTGCTACTGTAAGAATGGATGTGTCTTAGAGTTATTCCTGCAGCTCCGTTGCCCCAACAGGACACCTCACCCGACTTTTTAAGCTCGGCTAAGAGGACTCGAATCCCCCTAAATTGCCAGTGATTTTATGCGACTGGGGGAGGGTCTGACAAGGACTATTTTGATGGTTGATTTCTAGTCCTGTATTGGCTTTGGGTTACCTCGATTTCCCACGAGGGTCCAAAATATCTCTCAGGCCGTTGCCCAGAAAGTTGAAGGCGAGAATCGTAAAGAAGATCGCGAGGCCCGGGAATAGAATGATATGGGGATAACTTCGCATCGCCCGCCAGCCGTCCTGGGCCAGGGTGCCCCAGCTCGTGCCCCATTCGCTGTAGGGGTCGTTGATGCCGAGCCCGATGAAGCTCAAGGTGGACTCAGCTAAGATGGCCGCTGGGATGCTGAAGGTCAGGGTTACGAGGATCGGGCCTGTGATATTGGGAAGGATGTGGCGCAAAATAATCCGGAGGTTGGAGGCGCCGATGGCCCTGGCCCCTTCGACGTACACGAATTCCTTGGCCTGAAGTACCTGACCACGCGCGATTCGGGCAAAGCGCACCCAGCTCACGAGCCCGAGCGCGAGGAGAACGCCCGCAATGTTGCGGCCGAACAGAAGCGAGAGCAGTATGAAAATCAGCAGGTCCGGGAGGCTGTAAAAGACGTCCACGATCCGCATTAGAAGATTGTCTAACAGGCCGCCGGTATAGCCGGAGACGAGACCATAGAGGCTCCCGATGATAAGAGCGACCATGGCGGTACCGATTCCTACCGTAAGGGAGACACGGGCGCCATAGAGGATTCGAGTGAGGAGATCTCTTCCGAGAAGGTCGGTTCCCAGCCAGTGGCTCCAGCTGGGACCTTCCAGGATGCGACCTTCCTGAAGGCCCGCCGGCGAGTAGGGGGAAAGAAGCGGAGCGAGAAAGCCGGCAAGAGTTACCGCCACAATAAATGCCAGGCTCGAAAGGAGCAGCGCTTTTTCAGCGCTATAACGTTGGTCCTCAATCCCGTTTTGCCGTCCCATGGTTGTCAGGGTGTCTTTATTCTCGGATCGAAGTAGGAGTAAAGCAGATCCACCAGGAGATTGGCGGCGACCAGGAGCGTCGTGTACACCAGCGTAACGCCCATGATCAGCGGATAATCGCGGTCCGTGACTGCGGTGATGAAAAACCTCCCCATCCCGGGAATCGCAAACACGTACTCGACGACGAAGGAGCCGGTTACGAGCGCCGCTGTCAACGGACCCAGCACGGTCAAGACCGGGATCAACGAATTGCACAGGGCATGCTTGAAGAGGACCGAAGTCTCTTTTAAACCCTTTGCCCTTGCGGTCCGAATAAATTCTTCGCCCAGCGTGTCGAGCAAGGAGGAACGAAGCAGGTAGGACAGGTATGCGGCCGGGGCTGCTCCTAGAGTCACTGTCGGCAGGACGGCACTGCTCAAATCGCCCCATCTTGCGGCTTGGAGCCAGCCAAGCTGGAGGGAGAAGATCCAGATCAAGAGAGCCCCGAGAATAAACGTGGGCGCGGATATACCCATCGTGGCGATA
>JACPFH010000694.1 GCA_016183075.1 Deltaproteobacteria bacterium
CACGGGCTGCGCTTGAACGTGAGCGGCTTCGTCAAAGGGCAAAAGCTGGAACAACACTACGGCATGGAGCACCTGGCGTTGGACACGGATGACCTTCACGGGACCGTTGAGAAAATAAAGGCGAGCGGCGCGCGCATCCTGGAGCAGCGCCGGCTACCCGATGGCCGGAACGTCTGCTTCTTCGAGGGTCCGGAAGGAGTTCGCCTCGAGGTGATGGAGGTGAAGACGTAGTCGTAACGAAAGATAAAAGGCCTGTCCGCCTTCATTGTGCGGATCGGGCCGTTGAATTACTAAATCCGGCCGCGGCCTACTCTCCCATACGGTGACCGTCTAGCCCATCGGCGCTGGAGGGCTTAACGACCGAGTCGGGCAAACGATTCCCAAGATTGAAAAGCTCGACCCATGATCTCCTCAGCGGCGCGCGAGAAAATTTGTTCTGTTATCGCAAAAGACCGCCCTTCTCCAACTCGTCCATCAGACTCATGTCGACGAACTCTTCAGCCCTCCGCCCTCTGGCTTTCGGGTTTCGATCTGCAATCATCGCCAGGGCCCTTTCCACTGCCCTGAGAGAGAGGGTTGGGTTCTTCTTGATGTATTTGCCGGCGAAAAGGTCGTAGGTCTTGCCGAGAATCTCCGGATCATCGATTCCCGTGTACTTCTTGAGCGCGTTGATCCCCAGCGATCTGTCGGTCAAGAATCTCCGTGTCCCTTCCACATAGGCTTTGAGAAATCTGAGCGCCACGTCCCGGTTAGTCTTTGCGTAAGACCGGCTGACGACGACCGCCACGTTGGCAAACTCGAATTCCGTATCCCCCATGTCCAGTAGCCTTCTCATCCCCAACTTCTCCGCCTGAAACGAAGTCGGGTCCGAAATGACCCCAGCATCAATCTTTTTCCCTGACAAAGCGACCACCATATCAGTCATCCTGCCGACCTGGATCAGGCTCACGTCCTTGTCAGGATTCAAACCCCATTTATTCAGCACCAGCCGGATAGCGACATCAGGCAGCGAGCCAAAGCGAGTTATGCCAATTGACTTTCCCTTGAGATCGGCGGGAGCCGTAATAGAGGGAATGACGATCAGCTTGTAGATGAATTTGTCTATGGAACTGGCCGCCAAAACCAGGTCTGCGCCTTCCACCGAGGCTTGAAGGGGAAGCGGTGATCCCGTGACGGTGAAATCAACTTGCTTGGCCACATGAACTTGAGTGATCTGGACTCCCTGAAGGTAGAGTAGCTCGCCGGTTAGCGCGTATTTTTGAAAGAGACCCGCTTCTTTGGCCACAAACAGGGGCGAGAAGCTGGCGCTGGGTGATGGGTAGCCGACTCGTATGCGGGTCAATTCCCCGCTCTCTCCCCATCGCGGCACGAGCAATACGATGAACAGAAACCAACAGAATGTTTTCATCGGACATTATCCTTCCCTCTTACCAAACCTTCCCTTCAAACACCCAGCGATCGAGATTGTCGAAATATTGTCGTCGCAACATGAGACTCATCTCCACCGCCCGCCGCACACGATCTTGTTTCTCCTCCGTTGTGGCATATTTTGCCAGGACTTCCGCCGGATAGCTCCCGTGGGTCTCTTCGTCCTCGTGTATCTTACGATAGGGCTCAAGCACCCACTCTGGCACTGTACCCGACTTAAGACACATGCCAATAAGGTAATCCGCCACGCCTTCGCCCGCCAGCGGAAATGCCGCCATGCGCTCAACGGTTCCGGTAAGTGCTTCGAAAGCGTTAAACATCCCCATTTGGCCTGGAAGCGGCCTATAGTCATAGGGATCTGCGCCCTTATTTCTCAGAGTCTCAGCTAGGAACCCTGCGTGTCGGAACTCCTCGTGGACGGCCTCGGCCAGTGCGGCCTTGACGTCTAGTTCAGGAATCGTTTTAAGCCAGGAGCCGAAGATTTCTCCCGCCCGAATCTCGTTGAACAATCGGCTCTGCATGACCTTGACGCGTTCCTCGTCTTTCGTGAGGGGGATATAGCTATAAGCGGGAGGCCGCACGTCCAGACTCTTACAGAACGCCGCCACTCGTGCTTCTATTTGTCTGGCGAACTCGCGACTATCCACAGGTACCTCCTTTGATCGCGATCGCAGAAGATTAGATAAGACTGATTCACACATGTCAAGAAGCCAACGAGTTTCGGAAAGTTTCTGCGCCCCGCTAGCCGCAGACACCCAACAAAAAGGCC
>JACPFH010000692.1 GCA_016183075.1 Deltaproteobacteria bacterium
CTGTCACATGGTCGGGCCGGAGGCGGGAGAGATCATCCAGGGGCTGGCTGTCGCCTTAACCTGCGGCGCGACCAAAGCGCAATTCGACGCGACGATCGGGATCCATCCTACGGCAGCCGAAGAGTTCGTGACCATGCGCACTAGAGTCCCGGAGCCGGCACCCGCCGACGCTGCGTCACCGCCATGAGGCGAACTTCACTTCCGGTATAGGCGCTCTACAAATCCGGAATCATGGATTTCGTTTAGCAAGCTCAGATCCCAATGGTCCTTCTCTGTAAGGCCTTTGGCTTGGGGATACTCAAGAGCCACAAAATCGAGCAGAAAGCGGACTGACTTGGAATCGGGCCGAAGCCCTTTGTCCACACGACCCGTGATTTCTTTATAGAAATGGCTCAGAATCGTATCATTCACCCCTCTCAAATATTTGGAAAAGGCCTTGAGCGTTTCCTTTTTGTGGCCGATCATGTAGTGAATCCCCTCCATGTAGCCCTTGAGAAAACGAATCAGAACTTCACGGTTGTCCTTCAGGAAGGAAGAAGTCGTGTTGATGCCGCCAGCCAATAGGGGAACATCAATATTCGAGAGAATTTTCAATCCTTGTTTCTCCGCCACCAGGTCGTAGGGAGGGGTAATCATTGCCGCTGCAATGAGCCGCTTGTCCAATGCCGCCACTCTTCCTGACGGGCCACCACTTATCGGTAAAAACTTTACGTCCTTCTTCGTATCAATGCCGTGTTCCCGTAGGACTTGATCCAGTCGTAATTCCAGCGAGCTATAGCCCCTGCTGCCAATCCCTATGGTTTTGCCCTTTAGATCTTGGACCGAGCTCACACCCGGGTGGGTAACCAGGGATGAGCCAAGAGAGTTCGTCGTTACACCTAGCCGGATCAGGCGCGCACCCTTGATAATCGCTATGGTGGTTGTCGGGTCTGATCCTATGACGAGCTGGATCGTCCCGCCAACCAAGGCTGGAATCGTCGTCTCCCCGCTTAAGTAGATCAACTCCACATCAAGGTCGTATTTCTTCCAAAAGCCGTGCTCCGCAGTGGCCCACGCGGGGCTTAAGGCCGTTGCCAGCGAGGGGAAGCCAACCAGGAGCTTTTCGGAAGCTCGGAGAGGAGCCACGGTAAGGGTTAGCGCAATCCCCAGGATTAGACCTGCAGCAACGGCACTTCTCATATTACCGCGCCTCCTTTAGAAAATACTCGATGTTTCTCTGGACCATCCAGGTCTTTCCCAAGCGCGCATAGGCCCCGCTCATCATGTGGGCACGAACTTCTTCAGCGCTCTGGCGACCTGATGCAGCCGTTAAAAGCTGTTCGTGAAAATCTTCGAGATAGCTGCGAAACTTCGCAAAAGCCTGTTTGCCCGCAGCTTGCCCCTCCACTACAGGTCCGTGTCCTGGCACTACAGATTTAAAGTCCTCCCCGCGCAGGCGATCAATGCTTTGCAGCCAGTTGGAGATGTGCCCGTAGATTGTAACCGGATGGAAATCTACATAGAGTAAATCTCCGGCAAAGAGAATTCCTTCCTTTTCAAAAAATACTACCGCATCCCCCTTGCTGTGGCCCTGCCCTTGGAAAGCAGAATACCGGAGACGGCTGGTTATCCCCTGAAGGTAAACCGAAGCAGTGTCGCTAAAAGTAACATGGGGAAGTCCCATCTTTAGATCCGGGAACCGCTGCCACAACTCCGGCACAGGGCCGCCCATTTCGGCAAACTTTGCCTCTCCGTCTTTCATCAATGCCTTCCAACAGCCCTCACTGGCAATGACCGTCGCTCCTTTCTTCTCGAAATAATGGTTAGCTGACGAATGGTCGAAATTCTCATGCGTATTGAAAAGATAGCTGACTTTGCTGCACCCGGTCATACTTAGGGCGGCCTCGATCTCGTCGATTCTGCGAATGTCTGAATCGATCACTAGTGCGCATCCATCGTCCCCTCTGACAATGCCGAAGTTGGTGGTACCTTCAGGTCCGACAATAACAAACACGGACTTCTCAAGCTGGCAGATGTTGGGAGCTATTTTTTCCATTTCGCGTCTCCGTGTCCTGGCTTGATGCCTTCTAATTTTCGTAAAAACATTGACGCTATCTCGTACCTATCCCAGTGAGCCTTCCCGTCGGCCCTTTACTATTCTCGCTAAGCTCTTTGGAGCTTCAGGACCTCGTCGATGAGAAAGAGGTCGGTGAGGAGGGCGCGCAGGTGAATCAGGGCGTTCAGGTTATCGATGAGTTGCGAGCTGATCGCGCGTTGGGCGAGCACGAGCTGGATGGCAGCCTGGGCATGGCGAGAATCTGTTTCCACTATGTCGATAAACGCCTGGCACTGCCCCGCAGGCTTGAGCTTTTTGTTTCTAACGAGACCCCTTAGGAGGCGGGCCAGTCCTTCCAGGGCATCGTCTGACCGTTTGAGCTGCATGCGTATTTCCGTCGCGCGCCCCTCCTCTTCCTCGCCGGAGACGCCCTGAGCGGCGTAGGCGAGCATGAATTCATAGGCCGCCTCGATTATCTCGATGCGTTGCTTGAGCCCGTCGCTGCCAGGGCTCATGGGGCTCCCGCTTCCTGCCGCTCCTCCTGACGCTCTCTGGAAAAGGCGCCAAGGGCTTTGGGTGAGACGGCTGACGCCACCGGCCAGCGCTCAGGATCATGGTGCTCGAGGAAGCGCTCCCGAGAGATCCAGCCGCGAAACATGGAAAGGGTAATCCAGCGTTTCTCTGGCCGAATGGCGAAATAAAAATGAGCCATGACCAGGGTAATCAGCGCCACGCTTCCGGCCC
>JACPFH010000686.1 GCA_016183075.1 Deltaproteobacteria bacterium
CACGCGACTCTTTGGTCGGGGTTTTTCGCAATAGTGGCTGCGCTACTCGCCGTGGTGCTGCTAATTCGTAACGATCTGCTGCGACGAGGAATCCAACAGGAACCTTTCTTTGTCCGAATTCACACAGCAATGACCTTCGGGTATCCCGGGTTACTCGTTTACCGCTACAAGTCGAAATTCGGCGATCTCCTAGCACCTGTCGGGTTCGCAGTTGTTGTTGAGGTCACGAATAAGCTTTCTAGCGCCGCACGGATCGTCGACTACTTTGTGGACATGAAAGTCGATGACCGGTGGGTTCGCTTACCCAACCTTCAAGCATTGAACGGAACGGAATTTTTCTGGATCAACAATGGGAACTTTCAAACTGCCACTCGGTTAGACTTCCGTGAAAACGGCCTCGATGCACAGGCTCGTCTGCTCACACTGCAGCCAGGAGAGAGCGTAAAAGGGTGGATGTTTTTCGAATGGCCACCGGAGTTACGCGAGAAGGCACCGCTGACTGGCGGCCTTCGGATAACACTGGAAAACTCGCACGGTCAACGGCAAACTCTTTTGTTGAGCTCGCCAAAACCGCAGGAGCCTGGCGGTAGTAGCCTCGCTGGTGGTGAGTGGCACGTGATGCCCAAAGACTATGCTGCTGACCTGAGCGGTCTTCGCGTTCTTCCTCATATCGATCTACTGACCGGTTTTAAGGGGGGTTGAACGTTGATCTGAAAGGCCCGGTTCAGGACCGTGCTCCTGAGCGGAAACGTTAGCCGTAGGCACTTATAGGGAAATGTTAATGGGAAGGCCGTTGGGTCGCGCAAGTCGATACCTTCCGCAACCGTTGTCCAGCTGGACCGCACTGATTCTGGTGGGCGGTGCCTTTGGCCTCGCCGCGGCCTGCGTGGCGCACGGCGCCGGCGTTGAGGGTCAGGTCTTCGAGGTGGTGAACCCCGAGGCGCCGATGAGCCAATGGACGCGCGTTCCTTCCGCCGACGCCTATGTGCTCGTTCATTGGCAGGGTACCATCCCTCGGCCCGGACACGGAGAATCTGTGTGCCTGCACGCGGCCATCGGCAAGACGGACGCGCGCGGCCGTTTCGAGGTGTCGGGCTCGTGGGCTGCGCCAAGGGGCTTCCCGGTCATTCGGAGCGATCCGGCCGTCATGGTGCACAAACCCGGCTTCGACCAGCTATCCGATTTTCGCAGCGGGAGCGCCCCGGTCGTGCGCACGCTTGTCCGCTCGAAGCTTGCTGCCGAGCAGCGGGTCGCGCTGCTCTCGGGGTATGCGGAAACCGGCTGCCGGGATCACGATACTTTCATGATGATCCCGCTCGGGGACCCGCAGGGGGTTGCCACCCGTTTCTATCGCGCACTCTACGAAGAAGCGCAGGCGCTCGGGCCATTTCCGCCTGCGTTGGATCACCACCTCGCTACCCTTCGCGAGAAGGCGGGCGTCCCGCAGCCGGCGGAGCCGCCTTGGCAAATCCGCGCCACTCCCCCTCAGCNNACACTTGGCAAGCGCCGCTCCGCGCGCTCGCTCGTGCGCGTCATTGCGAACGTTAGGTAGCTTGCCGACATGCCACAGAAGAGGCCGCCCATTCCTGCTGAGCTTAGACGACGCGTCTTAATAGAGGCCGGACATCGGTGTGCTATTCCCACCTGCCGGCATATCGAGGTGGACGTTCATCACATTAATCCGTGGGAGGAGTGCAAGTCGCACCACTACGATAATCTAATTGCTCTGTGTCCGAATTGCCACCGTCGTGCCAACAGGGGAGACATTGATCGAAAGTCACTTAAACTCTACAAAGCCAACCTTCGGTTTGCTCACGACAAGTTTTCGAATTTCGAAATGGATCTGCTGTTCGAACTGTACCATTCACCTGCAGATTTTGCCGCGCAGTGGCCAGCATATCTGATGCTTTTGGTGAAGAGAATTATTGAGGCCGGTTACATTCAAAGACACGAGACCGAAACAGTCGCCATGATTGGCGGCATGAAATCTAATCCAGACTATCTGACCATTACGGCAAAAGGGCGTGAATTTATTGAGAGTCTTGGCTTGCATAAGATCGGATAATGCTACCTAACTATCCGCTTCAGACCGATCGCTTTAGCGACGGCTGAGCGTAGCGATAAGCGGACCGCTCGCGACGCCTGGCGTTGAAACGAAAAGGATGATGGCAGCGACCGAAGGGACGTTGAGACAGTTGGTATCAGTGGTGGGGTCGCTCGCTTGGGCTTTGCCCATCCGCTTATCGAGGCGCGGGATGGAGCCTTCCGCTGATCGGCGTCGCTTGCGCTCCGCCTATCAGCCGAATAGAACCGGCCAGGCACTTAGCGTGCTAAAGCCCGCTCGTGCCCTGGCGGCTCATCCCGCGCCTCGTTAGGCATAGAACTCCTTAAGCAGCGTGTGAGTGCATGATGAAGGTAAATCTTGGGCACTGCGTTTGTGGCCACACTGCCGCCGATCATTTTGCGAAGAAGTATAAGTGCTACAGCTGCGAATGCCGATGCTTTCTCGACACCTCACCGGAGACGGCGCCAATCTTTGACAGAACCCAACGCTCCCGTGCCAGCAGCAATAGCCGGGATGACATACCTATCTATCCGCTTGAATATCTTCCGCCATGGACTCCTGAGCTTGGTAACTGGAACGACCCGCTGTTTGTCGAAGCCCTTCTACTTGCCTTGAGCCAAGCCGTCTGTGACCGAACCGGTCGCGTTGACTGGTTATCACGAGGTGCCGTGGGATTTGTGTATCTTATCGAGGGAAACAGCAGAGAGGTGAAAATCGGGAGAGCACTGGAGCCGCACAAGCGGTTAGGTGAGTTACAGATGGGGAATCCAAACAGCCTTACAATATGGAAGGCAATTCCTGCGGAAGACAGAATGGCTTTGGAAGCGTATTTGCACTCTCGTTTCGCGTCTTTCCGTATCCGCGGAGAGTGGTTTAAGCTCCCTGTTGAAGAAATACGATGGCTGGAACACGTATCTTATGCTATCGGTACAGGCAAGACCCTGGAAATTATCCAAGGCGAGGACTTGCGTACAGACTGCTGCGGTGAACCGCACTTCTACCCGGCTGGCAAGATCTGCCCAGACGATGATTTAATGAGACGTGATGACGACGGCAATTGGTTCATAATTGATCCACAAGAAGTGGACAGGTGGCGAAACGAGGAAGATATTGATTGACCGTAATGCCTACCGGGAGGGAAACAGGAGGATCACTTCCATCGGGGCGGCTCATCGCGCACCTCGTTAGGCAGCATGGAGCGAGATGATGGCTGTCGTTGAAGAGGGACAACTGAAAGGTGCGTTTAAGGGTTTCCATAACAAGGAAACGACCTTCGAATTCTATGGCGGCGGTAAGTGGCGCCAGAACGAATACAAGTACAACTACTATTAC
This sequence comes from Deltaproteobacteria bacterium, assembly GCA_016183075.1. GTDB lineage: Bacteria > Desulfobacterota > Binatia > UBA9968 > UBA9968 > 2-12-FULL-57-22. The sequence goes on from JACPFH010000686.1 coordinate 3,398, forward strand.
GCGTATATGCCTTACGCCAAGGTTGTAGATAGCGGTGGCGGATATCAACTCGAAGTAGAAGGCATGAATGATTCTATACAGGTCGTTCGCGTCCGGTAACAAGTTGCTGCCTAACCCCACAGTCGAGCGGGACGCACGCAAGAGCGGCGTGCGCCCCTCACCGTGAACGTTAGACACCTGATTACCAGATTACGAAAGACCGCGAATGCCTAACGGTATACTTCGTATCCAAGGGGAATCTGGACTGCGTGTCACTGACGTGAGG
>JACPFH010000687.1 GCA_016183075.1 Deltaproteobacteria bacterium
CAAGATCTCGTTTTTAATCACGACCGTGTGCATGATAGGGAAAATCCCGCTCTTCTTGTAATAGTCGATCTCGGCCTCCTTAGAGTTCGGAAACAGCAAAACCACCCCGGGCGATCGGTTTCGGATCGAGGGCAGCGTCTCGGGATAGAGCGCTCCCTCCAATTGCCCTTCCACCAGCATCCGATCGATGTCTCTTCCCTTCGCTACCCGGCGAACCTTCATCCATGCGGCCGGCTCAAAGGGGACATCTTCCTCCTCCTGGCACCACCACTCCATGCTCTTGAGGTCCACCCCATAATGATCCTGCAGGATTCCCCGCATCCACAGGCCCGCGGAGTTTTGCAGGGTGTCGAGGCCGACCCGCTTGCCGTTCAGATCCGCGGGCTTTTCGATCCCGCAATCCGCCCGCTTGACCATATAGCCGTGGCGGAAGCGGCGGTGGGGAAAGACCGGAATCGCCGTGAAGCCCCTCCCCTGATTCCAGGCCACGAGATACGCGACCAGCGACAGCTCGCAAACGTCAAACTCCTCGTGGCGAAGCATGCGCCCATGTCGCTCCGGGGAGGCCATCGTTACAACGTTCAGGTCGATGCCGGCCGGAGCGATGCTCCCGTCTATGAGCGGCATGAGAAGATCATACGATCCGCAGGCCAGTGTCAGACGCAGTTTGGACATTCATCCCCTTCCGATGAGCTTGCGGTACTCATCTTGCGTGTCGATGTCAACGGTGATCCCCGCTTCATCGGTCTCCACCTCCAGGGTATCGCCCCGATGGGCATGAACCACCGCTTTGGCGCCTTGCTCCAACGGCGCGCTCATAAGCTCCGCGAAGAGATCCTTTGAAAAGATCACCGGATGACCCCGCTTCCCTTTATGGCGCGGCAGCACGATCAGCTTTTTGGACTCGTAAAAACGCGCGATCATCCGATCGACCAGCTCCGGACTGATCAAAGGATGATCGACAAGATGGACCAATATGCCGTCAATTACCGCGCCCTCTTCTTGCAGGCGCCGGATCGCAGTGACCAGCGAAGAAAGCTGGCCTTTTGCATAGTCGTTATTCACGACCCAGGTCACGGGGAGCCGGGCAAGCTTGGAGCGAATCTCTTCGGCATCGCGACCCACTACGACGATCATCCTCTCCACTTTGGTCTGCGCTAAAGAAGCGACGATGTGTTCGAGGAAGGTTTTGCCGGCAAAGCGCAGCAATGCTTTGGGGCTCCCCATCCTGCGCGATTCACCGGCCGAAAGGACAACAGCAACGACCATGAGTCCGTGTCACCAGAGTGCGGCAATACAATTCCGGCTACGCCGGCGCCGCGGTTGCCTCCGTATAAAGCGCCATACAATCTCCCGGCGGGATCTCGACCCATACGCTGTGACCGCGGCGCAAATCCAGCGAATGGGGCTGGTGCGTCTGCACAATCGTGGATCCGAGGTCGATGTTGCAATCCAAAAACTCGCCGAGAAACATCACCGTTGCGACCTTGCCTTCGACCACGTTTTGCCTGTCGCCCGGCCGCTGGTTGTGCAAAATAATGTGCTCGGGCCGCACCATGACCACGACCTTCGATCCCGCGCCCGCACCGCTCGCCAGCGTGCACATAAGCTCGCCAATAGGAGTCTTGACCACGGCGTGACTGCCGTTCTTGACCTCCTGCACGTTGCCCTCCATCTGGTTCACCGAGCCGATGAATTGAGCCACGAACTGGGTCTTGGGATGCGTGTATATATCGCGCGGGGAGCCTTCCTGGACGACCCGGCCCTCGCTCATCACTGCGATCACGTTCGACATCGAGAGCGCCTCGATCTGATCATGGGTCACGTAAAGGGTCGTGATTCTGAGCTTGCGCTGCAGTTCCCTTAGCTCCACCCGCATGCGCTCCCTGAGCTTCGCATCGAGGTTGCTAAGCGGCTCGTCGAGCAACAACACCTTGGGCTCCCGGACCAGTGCGCGCGCCAGCGCCAGACGCTGCTGCTGGCCGCCGGAAAGCTGGGTCGCCATCCGCATTTCCAGCGCGTCGAGCTCGACAAGCGTCAAGGCCTGCCGCACTTTTCGCCGCATCGCGTCCGCGCTAAAGCGCTGCTTTCCCACCCGCAAAGGAAACGCCACGTTTTCGAAAACCGTCAGATGAGGCCAGATGGCATAACTCTGAAACACCATCCCTATCGGGCGCCTGTAGGCCGGGACGAACGCCCGGCTCGACGAGGAATAGACGGCTTGCCCGGCGACTTCGATCGCCCCCTGATCGGGCTTCTCAAGCCCTGCGATGCATCTGAGCGTCGTTGTTTTCCCGCAACCGGAAGGGCCGAGCAGCGTGTAAAACCTGCCCTCTTCCACCAGGAAAGAGATTGCATCGACCGCTCTGACGGTCTCGCCGCGGCGGTCCGAAAACGTTTTGACGAGTAATCGAACCTCAATCAAGATCTTCCCCTTACTCTACTAATACAAACGCCTTCATGAATGTTACATAGGTCTGTGCCCAAGTCCGACCAAGATTCCGAAGGGGGCGTGGCTGGAGGCCGCGGACATGCTTACCTGCGACCGAGGGGAGCGCGAGCGAGGCTACGGACGTCCGATTACCGACGGTACAGATCATGGCCGGAACCCATCGGCCGCAGCCGAGAGCGCGCTTCCCGAGGGAGCTCACTCCATCGGCCGCGGCCGGAAGACGCGTCCCCGAGGAAGATAACCCTGAATAAGTCGTTCGCATTAGGCTTCTCGGCACCCGTCTCCATCTCACTGGGTTTGAATTCCGACCCGCCCGGAAACCTTATAAAAGACCGCCACGATCGCGAGCAGGGTCAGGATCATCACGATCCCGATTGCGGCCACGACCGTGACCTGGCCCTGCTCAAACATGGTGAACAGCAGGATGGACAGGACCCGGCTCTCTCCGGTTGCCAGCAGAACCGAGGTCGAAAATTCTCGGAACGAAACGACGAAGATATAAATCCATCCGGCGACGAAACCGGGGCGCAACAGGGGTAGCGTGACGCGGCGGAAAGTTTGCCACCACGAAGCCCCGGAGGTCCCCGCCGCCTCCTCCAGTTCACTATGAATCTGCAGGATCGCCCCTGACGAAGAACGCATCCCATACGGGATATACCTGGTCACGTACGCGATCAGGAGAACCCAGATCGTGCCGTAAATGGGAAGAGGGAACGCGACGTAAAGTAAGATGAGCGCCATACCCAGAACGATGCCGGGTACCGTGATAGGCACAAACGCCAGAAAGTCGAGAAGCCAGGAACCGGGCAGCCGGCTTTTGTAAACGATCCAAGCGATCAACGAGGTCAGCACCATAGCCAGGCTCGCACTCATGATGGCGAGGATGGCGCTATTCCACATGGCCTGGCGAAACGGCGCAAAGTGAAACAGATAACGGTAATTTTCCAGGCTCAAAAGCTCGAGCGCCTTCCAGGTCGGTGTGGCGAAAAAAGGCAAGAACGATGCCCAGAGCATGACCAAGAACGGCAGAAGCACGACAATCAAGAAGTAAGCCATGAGGAATCCGAAGCCCAGCCAACGCCAGGCTCCAAGGTCGAACTGGCGCGGCCTGAAGGCCTTACCCGTGACTGTTTGAAATCGCTTGCCCTCGCGCGTCGACCTTGTATAGAGCCAAACCCCGGCGGCGCTGAGAACAAGCAGACCGACGGCCAATGCAGCCCCCCGGCCATAGTCCGGGGGGTATTCGTTGAAGGCGAGATAGATCTCGCTCGTATAAACAAAAATCCGCGCCGGGATGCCTATGAGAGCCGGAGTCTCGAAAGACTCCAAAGTACGCACGAAAAGGATCAGCAGGACGGAAGCCGAGGTCGGCATGAGCAAGCGCAGCGTCACCCGGCGAAGGGTCTGCCACGTACCGGCCCCGGACATCATAGCGGACTCCTCGAGCGAAGGGTCCATCGATTTGAAAGCCGCAACCATCATCAAGAACGCGAGCGGGACCTGCCCGACAGAATGAACCCAAATCATCCCCGGAAGCGAAAAAACATTGAACGGTGGAGAGGCCAAGCCAAAGAGACGCATCAAGGCCACGTTCATGTAGCCGAATTTTGGGCTGAGGAGAAAGATCCAGGCGATCGCCTCCAGCACACCCGGCAAGATCAACGGAACGACGGCGATCGGGATGAAAACGACTCTTAGCGGAGTATTGGTGCGCTCGACAAGCCAGGCGAGGATGGCGCCCAGGGCAAATGTCAACGCGGCCGAGCCGGAGGCGAAAACAACCGAGTTCCTAAAAGTCGAATAGGTGTACTCACTCGCGTATGCGGTTTGGTAGTTCTTCAGAGTCAGAACAAACTCGCGCGGCGCAACTTCCATCTGGAAACTGCCTATCAGGAGCATGAACAGCGGCAGGACGGCCAGGTATACCAGCACCGCCGTCCCAACCAGCGGAATGAAAAGCGCCGGGTCGCGCAGCAAGGGCAGACCAGCGCGAAGACTCCTCGGCAAGGCGAGCGTGCTCAGCAGTCAACCCTCCCGCGGCGTTAGCGCAGCCGGAAAATCTCTTTCCAGATCTTCTGGTACTTGGGAAATTCCTTGATGTCCTCGACGCTCAGCGCATAGATCTTTGCCGGCCGCGTCTTCTCGGCCGGCTCGATCTTGGGATGGCCCGGCGTACGCCCCCCCTCGGAGTAAGCTTTCTGGCCGTCCCGACTCGCCACCCAGCGGAAGAACAGCCAGCCGGTATTCGGATGCGGCGCATTCTTGAACACCGCGGTCGCGTTGATGCCGCCGATTCCTTCCGTCAGCAAATAATTGACCGGCGCGCCCTTTTTGATTCGCCGCGGATAATGATGCGAATAGCACGTGATGCAAGCTGCCGCTTGCCCGGCCACCAGAAGCTCGGCGAGTTGGGAGTGCCCTTTGTGAAACTCGATATTGTTCACAGCGATCTTCTTCATCAAAGCGATCGCCTTCTCATCGCTCTTGAACTTATGCTTGGCCAGCCCCAGGAGCAGCTCCAGGTCTCTCGGCTCGGCAATCAACCTGTTCTTCCATCTCGGATGGGCGAAGTCGTCGAACTCCTTGGGCTCCTCCTCTTTTTTAACCAGATTCGTATTCCACGCGGCGACGATGAACTGAAAATCCGATACCACCCAATAGGTCCCTTTGAGATTGTCCGGATACTCCGCCGCTTCGGGAGGCGTCTTGTCCAATAGCAGCCCCTGTTCATGGACCTGGGCCACGTTTTCGAGTGGAGTCTGAAAGGCGTCGCCGATGGTCCTGCCCCCGCGCGCTTCGGTGATCGCGCGAGCCGCCAACTTATCGGAGGTGGCATCGACGTGATTGACCTTGATCCCGGGAAAGCGCTTTTCGAAGGCGGGCAAAATCTTCTCGGCGTTGATCTGAGCCAGCGTGCCGTAGAAGTTGAGGACCCCTCCTTCTTTCAGAGCTTTCTTGTAGACCTCGTCGATGGTTTCACCGCGCGCCTGGATGAGGTCCACGAACAAGAACGCGCCCAGAACCAAACTGCCAAAAGCCCACACGGAAAGTTTTCTCCCCCTGCGCATCGCTGCCTCCTTATTTCTTACCTGGTTTGATTGCTTTTTGAAGCTTGGACTTGACCTCCACAGACATGCCCAGGAACTCCCGGACGAGCGTCTGGATCTCCTGGCCAAGGAGCGGTCCGATCTCCAGCCTCCCTTTCTGCGCCTCGGCTAGAAGCTCCTTATCCGCAAATGCCTTCGCAAAGGCCCCCTCCAGCGCCGCCACCCGGTCCGCCGGCACACCCGCCGCGACCACATAGACCTTACCAAACTCGTTCGGCACGCTAGTCCCGA
>JACPFH010000688.1 GCA_016183075.1 Deltaproteobacteria bacterium
CTCAAAGAGAAGGCGCAGGAGTTCGACCGGATCGTCAAAATCGGCCGCACCCATCTGGCCGACGCCACGCCGATCCGCCTGGGCCAGGAGTTTGGCGGCTACGCGCGGCAGATCGAGCCCGGGGCAGAGCGAATCCGCAGCGCGTCGGCCGGCCTGGAAGAGCTCGCGCTCGGAGGGACGGCGGTCGGAACGGGCATCAACACCCACCCGGACTTTCCCGCCGTAGCGATCGCAAAAATCTCCGCCATGACGGGTCTCCATTTTCGCGAGGCGGAAAATCATTTTGAAGCTCAAGCCGCCAAGGATGCGGCGGTGGAGTTGAGCGGCAGCCTAAAGACCTTGGCCGCAAGCCTTACCAAAATCGCCAATGATCTGCGCTGGCTTAGCTCGGGGCCGAGATGCGGGATCGGGGAGATCGGGCTCCCGGACACCCAGCCGGGCTCCTCGATCATGCCCGGAAAAGTCAATCCCGTGATGTGCGAGTCTGTTCTCCAGGTCGCCGCCCATGTCATCGGCTGCGATGCCACGATCACGATGTGCGGGCAGGCGGGCAATTTCGAGCTTAACGTGATGATGCCGATCATGGCGCTGAGGCTCCTGGAAGCGATCACGTTCACTGCCAGCGTCGTGCGCGCCTTTACCGAGAAGTGCGTGGTCGGAATCCAGGCCAATCGGGAGCGCTGCGAAGAGATGATCGAAAAGAGCCTGGCCATGGTCACTTCCTTGGCGCCGGTGATCGGTTACGACGCGGCGGCCAAGATCGCGCACGAGTCATTGAAAACCGGAAAGACCGTCCGGGAAGTCGCCAGAGCGCACAAGGTTCTCCCGGAAGACAAGCTAAATAAGATCCTCGACCCGTGGCGCATGACCGAGCCGGGAATCCCGGAAAAAGAATGAGGCTCTATTCAGCCAATACCGTACTGACCAGCGTACTCACTAGCTAGGCCCTTTTACCTCGAATCAGCCTCGTTTTTTCCATAAAGCGGCGCTTTGACAACGAGGGAGAACCTTGGTATACCTAATCTGGCATAACAGGGATGGATGACAAGCCCATCGCGTGGATCGGCTCGTCGCGGGACGATGTGCGCCGGTTTCCGCGAGAAGCCCGGCGCAAGGTTGGTTTAGAGTTGCGAGCCGTGCAGCGGGGACAAGAGCCAACTGACTTCAGACCAATGCCCTCGGTGAGTCCCGGTGTCTATGAAATTCGCATTCACGTTCCCGATGCCTACCGTGTTTTCTATGTCGCTAAGTTCGAGGAGGTAGTTTATGTACTCCACGCGTTCCAAAAGAAAACGCAAAAGACGGCCAAGCGCGACATCGAGATTGGCCGGCAGCGTTACAAAACGGCCCAGCACTATCGCCAGGCACGGCAATAAGGCGAGTGAGATGCAGGTCACCTATGGCAGTGATAACGTATTCAAGGATGTGGGATTTGGCGCAGAGGAAGCAGCGAACCTAAAGGTAAGGGCCGACTTGTTGCTCGACTTACGGCAGTACATTCAGGCGCGCGGCTGGACGCAGGCCGAAGCGGCTGCTTTCTTTGGCGAGACACAGCCCCGGATCAGTAATTTGCTGAAGGGAGAGATCAGCCGCTTCAGCATTGATAAGCTGATCAACATGCTCGCGCGTGCGGGGATACGAGTACGTCTAGAAACGAACCCCCAGGCAGCCTAAGAAAGCACAGGCGTCTAACCTGCCCGGCTTCCGGCAAACGCCGACGACACGGGGGGGAACCAGGGTCAAATCTTGTAGTATGGGAGGAGAAAAGGGCGACATTCTGAATTTTCTGCCTAACCCCTATGAGGCCCCCGGTTGTCGAGGGCAGAAAACTCCCTTAACGAAAAAATCTTCGCTTCTAAAACCACATCGCTCCCGGAAGTAGCTCCGCTCTGATCATTCGACGTGCTCCTGACAGGCTTGGTTTCTAGAATTCAGGTGCTAGGCCAAAGCGCCCTGCATCAAACACCTGTCTGCGTGCCCGCCTGCCGGGGCGCGGGCAGGCACCGCACAAGCAGATCGGCCACCCTTGAGGCAGCTTGGATGACGACAGCGAAGGAAATCAGAGTTGTTTGTCAACCTAGCAGGCTGCAGAAAAAGTGATTTTCATGCGTCGAGAGCCTCAGCATGAACGGAAAATCATCAATGATTTCAAAGGAGCCTCCGTTCGCCCTGAGCCCGTCGAAGGGTGAACGGAGAGTTTTTCCGCAGCCTGCTAGA
>JACPFH010000689.1 GCA_016183075.1 Deltaproteobacteria bacterium
CGGGGGTCGTTGGCGTACACGTTGTACATGTAGTCCCGATCCTCGTCCGTAACCATCTCCAGAGTCAGCTCGTCGTGGTTGCGTAGAAAGATGGCCCACTGGCAACTGTCCGGGATAGGCGGGGTCTGCTCAAGGATGTCGATGATCGGAAGGCGGTCCTCCATGTGGATCGCCATAAAGAGACGGGGCATGACCGGAAAGTGAAAGGCCATCTGGCATTCATCCCCGGCGCCGAAGTAGGCGGCGGCATCTTCGGGCCACTGGTTGGCTTCCGCGAGGAACATGCGGTTGTGAAACTTCCGGTCCACGTGCTGGCGCAGCTCTTTCAGGAAAGTATGGGTCTGCGGCAGGTTCTCGCAGTGGGTGCCTTCCCGCTCGTACAGGTAGGGAACCGCGTCCAGGCGCAGGCCGTCGACGCCCATCTCGAGCCAGAAATCGAGCGCATTGGCGAGGGCCTTGCGCACGTCCGGGTTGTCGAAGTTCAGGTCGGGCTGGTGGGAGTAGAAGCGGTGCCAATAGTAGGCTTTGGCGACGGAGTCCCAGGTCCAGTTGGAGGGCTCGAAGTCTTTGAAGATGATGCGCGCCTCCTGATACTTTTCCGCGGTGTCGCTCCAGACGTAAAAGCCGCGCGCGCTGGTTCCGGGCTTGGCCTCCCGGGCGCGCTGAAACCACGGATGTTGGTCGGAGGTGTGGTTGATGACCAGCTCGGTGATCACCCTGAGACCGCGCCGGTGGGCTTCTTTGAGAAAAAATCTAAAATCCTGCAGCGTCCCGTACTCAGGATGGATTCTCGTGTAATCGGAGATATCGTAGCCGTCATCCTTCAGCGGCGAGGGATAGAAGGGAAGCAGCCACAGGGCGGTCACCCCGAGGTCCTGGAGGTAGTCGAGCTTTTGCGCGAGCCCGACGAAGTCCCCGATGCCGTCGCCGTTGCCGTCGCAAAAGGCGCGCACGTGCAGCTCATAGATGATCGCGTCCTTGTACCAGAGAGGGTTGCTCTCGAGTGCGGGCTCTTCTTTGATTCTCGCTCGCGCGCGCATCGTCACATGAAATAGTCGAAGTCCTTCTCGCTCCGAATCCGTCGCCGCAGCCGGAAGATGTGGGCGGGACAGGAATGGGGGTTGAGTTCGACGTAGTTGCGTCCCACCTGCCACAGGTAGCGCGCTCCCGTGATCAGATCCTGGACCTGAAACGGAGCGTGGGGATCGAGTCGGAAAGCCTCCGGGGAAAGATCCACCCAGCCGGATTGCGTATGATGCGGGTCCAGATTGACCACGACCACGATCACGTTGGAGAGATCCTCGGTCTGCTTGCTGTAGCAGATCAGGTGATCGTTATCGACCGGGTGAAAGCGGAGGCTCAAGTCGCTGTGGAGCGCGGGATTATCGCGGCGGATGCGATTCACGACGCCGATGAAATCTTTGAGGCTATCAGGCCGCTCGATGTCCCAGTGTTTGATCTCGTATTTTTCCGAATCGAGATACTCCTCGCTGCCGGTTTCCCGCGGCCGGCTCTCGCACAGCTCGAAAGCCGGGCCATAGATGCCGTAGCTGGCCCCGAGGGTCGCCGCGAGCGCGAGCCGCGCCATGAACGCGGGCCGGCCGCCGAGCTGGAGATACTCGGTCAAAATATCGGGAGTGTTGGGCCACAGGTTGGCGCGGAAGTATTCGCGGACTTGGGTCTGGGTGAGTTCGGTGAAGTATTGGGTGAGCTCCCATTTTGTATTGCGCCATGCGAAGTAGGTGTACGATTGCGTAAACCCCAGCTTGGCAAGGCGGTACATGACCTTCGGCCGGGTGAAGGCTTCGGAGAGAAAAAGCACGTCGGGGTGCTCGGCCTTGATCTCGCCGATCAGCCACTCCCAAAAAGCGAGCGGTTTGGTGTGCGGATTATCGACCCGAAAAATCCGAATCCCCTGCTCGATCCAGAACTGTAGGACGCTTTTCAGCTCGTGCCAGAGATCGCGCCAGTGCTCGGTCTCGAAATCGAGCGGATAGATGTCCTGGTACTTTTTGGGCGGGTTCTCGGCGTATTGGATCGTGCCGTCAGGGCGGCGGCGAAACCACTCGGGGTGCTCCCGGACGTAAGGGTGATCAGGGGTGCACTGGAAGGCGATGTCAAGGGCGATTTCCAGTCCATACCCTCGCGCCGCGGCGACAAAGCGCCGGAAATCCTCCACAGTCCCGAGCTGCGGGTGAATGGATTTGTGTCCCCCTTCTTCGGCGCCGATGGCCCACGGGCTTCCGGGATCGCCCGGTCCCGCTGTGAGCGTATTGTTTTTTCCTTTGCGGAACGACCGGCCGATCGGGTGGATCGACGCCAGGTACAGGACGTCGAAGCCCATGGCCGATATGTACGGCAGGCGCTTTTCACAATCTTGGAAGGTGCCGTGCCGTCCCGGCTCCGCGGCCGACGAGCGCGGAAACATTTCGTACCACGAGCTAAAGCGCGCCTTGGCCCGGTCCACGGCCACGACGAGTTCCTTCCCGTAGGTAGTTGCGAAGCGCCGGTCCGGATATTTCTCCATAAGTCGGGCCAGCTCCTCCTCCACCGCGCGCTCGATCTCGTCGCCCGCTCGCGCGCGCAGCGCGGTGGCGTAGGCGCGCAGCTCGGCTTGGTCCTCTTTGCCCGCTCTTGTTGCCGCCGCCTCGATCAGCTCCGCGCCGACCAGACAATCCACTGCGACATCCTGGCCCGCATCCACCTTCTTGACGAAGCCCTGGCGCCACGATTGGAAGCGGTCAACCCAAGCTTCGAGCGTATAGCGGTAGCGGCCGGTCTCCGCCACGACGAACTCCCCGCGCCAACGGTCGTTGGCGAGGGATTCCATGGGGACTTCCAGCCAGCCCGGGCCGTCCTCGCTTCGGTATTTGAGCGCGCAAGAGATGGCGTCGTGGCCGTCGGTGAAGATATCGGCTTCCACAACCACCTTTTCACCGACTACACGCTTGATCGGAAATCGCCCGGCGTCGATCTCGGGGCTCACCCCCTCGATGACTACGCGCCTGCGGCCCTCTTCGAGTTGATCCATCGGGTCAGCGTTATGTACCCTGTCCCGCTTCATCGGTAAGATTAATTTTTATCATCCCAAAAAGCCCGAGGCAACGCTCCGAAAAAAATTCGCCTCCGGCTTATCGGCAGCGATAGGATGCGGCTATGACATCAGGACGGCTCAGGATTTGCGCTGGCATACCGGCGCGGCCGGCACTATCATTTACACGCATGTGTTGAACCGGGGCGGACGGGGGGTGAATAGCCCCGCCGATCGGCTGTGATGGTTTGATCTTATGGTGAGTAGGCGCTGCATACGGCCGCTGAGGTCCGTCAAGGAGTGACCTAAATGGCTGCGGGTGACGCGAGCCGCACGTGGTTCTCAGAGATGGTCGAGACGCTCCGGCGCGAATGGAAACCGGACATGCCTTGGGAGGAGATCATCGCTCTGCGTGATCGGTTGGATGCGATGCTCCAGCAAATCCGACTTTCCCGGGGCATCCGGCCTCCGACCATGTGGTGCCCCGTCTGCAACGAGCGGACCCAGCA
>JACPFH010000690.1 GCA_016183075.1 Deltaproteobacteria bacterium
GAGGAACTTACCTCCGGAATACTCCGTGTGGAAGCCCGCGACAATCTCCGATTCCCCCTCCGGCAGGTCAAAGGGAATCCGCTTTGTCTCGGCGACCGCAGCGGTGAAAAAAAGCACAAAGGCAACCGGCTGGAGAAACACGCCCCACGCCGGGAGCCAACCCCCGAGAAGCTCCGCCTGGGAACGCACGATCTGCTGGAGCTCAAGCGTGCCGTAAATCATGAGGACACCGATGACGGAAAGTCCCATCGCGACCTCGTAGGAGATCATCTGGGCCGATCCGCGCACGCCCCCGAGAAGGGAAAATTTGTTGTTCGAGGCCCAGGCGCCGATTACGATGCCGTAAACGCTGAGCGACGCCATGGCAAAGATATAGAGGATGCCCACATTGATGTTGGCGACCTGGAGGTTGATCTCCCGATCGCCGACGTTCAGGACATCGCCGAACGGGATGACGGCGAAGGTAACCAACGCCGGGAACAGCGCCAGGCAGGGCGCCAGGGTATGGAGGAACCGGTCGCCGCGAGGAGGGATAAAATCCTCCTTCGTGAGGAATTTAATCGGATCGGCAAGCAAAGTATTGACCAACCCCAGACCGGCGAAACCCAACACCGAGGCGCGGTTGGCGCCGATGCGGTTTTGAATCAAGGCGCTCCCTTTTCTCTCTACCCAACCCATGACGCCCGCAAGGTTCAGGACCATGAAGATGACGAGCAGGGCCTTCGCCGCAATAATGCCGACTTCTACGATCATCGCTGTCGGGGATCAAGGCTCGATCTGGATTCCCAGGTTGCCGATCCTTTCATAAGTGAGCCCGTGATACTTGGGGATCTCGCCTGCGATCGCAAGAAAGATCTCGCTCGAAGTTGCGGAACGGATTGGCTCTCCGACCCGCGCGAGCAGAAGGCTAAAGATCTCCAGATCCTGGCGCGCGCCCGCAGGAGGCACCAGCGCCGGGCGGAGCCGCTGGACTCTTCCGGCGCGATTCGTATACGTTCCTTCTTTTTCCGCGAAGTTCACTCCCGGGAGGACCACGTGGGCGAGCCTGGCGGTCTCGCTCAGGTAGGTATCCTGAACGACCAGGAAAGAAAGTTTTTTCAGGGCCTCCCGCAGCTTTTCACCTTGCGCGGCCTCCCGCAGGAGATCCTCGCCGACAATGTAAGCGCTGCGAAACTTTCCGCGCAGGAGGTCGCCGAGCAGGGACTCGAATCCTTCGTTCGTCACTCCCATTTCGCCGCCGCCGCGAAAATTGGGGGAGCGGTCGGGGCTCTTTAAGATCTTCTCCACCTCGGAAAGCTGTCGCTCCCGGTAATACACCTCCAGTCTGGCCTGCGGGGAGAGCGCTTTGAACAGCCTCGCGAACAGAAAGGCTTCTTCATTGGTGTTCCTTCCCGAGAGCACCCCGCAAACGGGCTGGGCACCGCTGAGGACCGAGATCACCGCCCCCAGCGCTGTTTTCCAGTCCGTGGGGACAAGCCCGCCTTCCTGCCGGATCAAAGGCGCCGTGAGCCGCTCCACCTCGGTAAGGGCGTGAAAACAGTAGCGTCCCTCGTCGCAGATCCAGTGGCGATTGACTTCTTCATTGATGCGGGGTTTGAAGCGCGCGATGCGGTTTTGATACGTCTCGACGCTGATGTTGCAACCGGTGCTGCAGCCGGGACAGATCGAGGGCGTCTTCTGCAGGTACCACACTCGGACCCGGAAGCGAAAATCACGATCCGTGAGCGCGCCCACCGGGCAGATGTCGTTGATGTTGGCGGAAAGCGGATTGTCGAGGACCGTTCCGGGAAAGAGCGCGATGGTCGAATGATCGCCCCGGTTCACCACGGTCAGCTCCTCGGTCCGCGTGACCTCCTGGAGGAACCGGACACAGCGCGTACACTTGATGCAGCGCTCGCCGTCGAAAACGACGTGAGGGCCAAAGACTTCCCGCTTCCGTTCATGCTGCTTGCCCTCGATGAAACGACTCGCCTGGAGATCATGCTGCATGTAGTAGTCCTGGAGCCAGCACTCTCCCGCCTGGTCACAGATCGGACAATCGAGCGGATGGTTGATCAGCAAAAACTCCATGACTGCCGTGCGCGCCGCGAGCGTCTTCGGGCTCCGGGTCATCACCGCCATCCCCTCGCTCACCTGCGTGTTGCAGGCGATCTGCAGCTTGGGCATCTTTTCGATCTCCACCAGGCACATGCGGCAGTTGCCGGCGATGGAGAGCTTAGGGTGATAGCAGTAGTTGGGGATGGCGATTCCCGCCTCGGCCGCCGCTTGAATAACGGTCTTCCCCTTGGTCGCGGTAATCTCTCTCCCGTCGATGGTGAGTTTGACCGCGTCCATGTTATTCGCTCGCTAACACCACGCAGCGTTTCTGGGCAATGTGCTCTTCGAATTCCGCCCGGTACTTCTTAATGAAGGGCGCGGCGGGCCATGCCGCTGCGTCGCCGAAAGGACAGATCGTATTGCCCTGAATGCTGCCGCTGATGCTGAGAACCAGGTCCAGATCCTCTTTTCTTCCCTGGCCATTCTCGATGCGCGCAAAGATCTTTTCCATCCAGTGGCACCCCTCACGGCACGGGCTGCATTGGCCGCAGGATTCGTGGGCGAAAAAACGGGCGATATTCCACGCCGCTTTGACCATGCAGGTCGTCTCATCCATCACGATGACGCCGCCCGACCCAAGCATCGTCCCCGCGGTCTGAAACGATTCATAATCCATCCGCACCCCTTCGATCTCATCGGCCCGAAGCACCGGCATGGACGCGCCCCCGGGAATCACTCCTTTGAGCTTCCGGCCGTCGGGAACTCCGGCGCAATCCTGCTCCAGAAACTGCTTGAACGGATAGCCCATCTCGACTTCATACACTCCGGGCTTGCGGATATGGCCACTAACGCTAAAAAGCTTTGTCCCTTTGCTTTTCTCGGTCCCCAGAGCGGCGTATCTTGCGGCGCCTTGATCGATGATCCATGGCAACGCCGCGAGCGTCTCCACGTTATTGACGACCGTCGGGCAACCGAACAGTCCGTGGGTAGCCGGAAACGGCGGCTTGACTTTCGGCCATCCCCTGCCACCCTCCAGCGAGGAAAGCAAGCCGGTTTCCTCCCCGCAAATATATGCCCCGGCGCCGCGGTGCAAGATGAGCTCCGCGCTCCCCTGGAGAACCAGAAGCTCGCCGCGCTCTTCACGCTGTGGGCCAAGCAGGAGGAGCCCCTCATGAAAATCACCATCTCCCCCGAGTTCCAGGGGGGTGGCGCCGGCCCCTAA
>JACPFH010000691.1 GCA_016183075.1 Deltaproteobacteria bacterium
GTGCACGATGAGGTCGAGATCGTAGCCCGATCCGCAAATGTTTTTCCCAAGAAAGCCTGCCCCGTAGGCCTCTTCAGTCGCCTGCGCCAAGACTTTCGCACCATAGGCCAATTCCCCGCGTATGTAAATGAACCCGGTATGCGAGCCGATAGAATAAGCCGCGATGATCGTGCCCTCGATAATCGCGTGGGGATCCTTTTCGATCAGGAGCCGATCTTTGAATGTGCCCGGCTCGCTCTCGTCGGCATTACACACGACATATTTGGGTTTGGGGCTATCCTTGGGTACAAATCCCCACTTCATGCCCGTCGGGAAGCCAGCTCCACCCCGCCCCCGAAGACCCGACGCTTTGACCTCCTCGATCACCTGCTCGCGGGACATCTCCCGCACCACTTTCTCGAGCGCCCGGTAGCCACGGCGGGACCGGTACGCCTCCAGGGTGTGCGAGTTTGGCGCCTCAATGTTTCTGAGGAGTAGCTTCTCCATGGTCGAAAACTACTTCAGGGCGCGCAGGATCTCCGCGACTTTCTCCTCGGTGAGGCTCTCGTAATAGTCGTCGTTGATCTGCATCATCGGCCCCGTGCCGCACGAAGCCAGGCATTCGACCTCAGAGAGGGTATATTTTCCGTCCGAAGTCGTCTGCCCCACGTCGATCCCGAGATTCGCCTTGATGAAAGCCGTGATTCGTTCTGCCCCGCAGAGCGCGCAGGGAAGCGTGCGGCACACCTGGATATGATGCCGGCCGACCGGCTTCATATTCAGCATAGTGTAGAACGTCACCACGCTGTAAACCCGCGCCGTGGGAATCTCCATGATCTTGGCGACGTATTCGATCGCCTCCCCGCTCAGGTAACCGAACTCCTCTTGCCCCAGGTAGAGCACGGGCAGCAGAGCCGCTTCCTTCTTGGGATAGCGGCTGAGAATCTCGGCGAATCGCTTTCGAGCTGCGGCTGAAAATTCCAGCGCCATAAGAACGTCAATCGTAAACAGTCAATCGTCAATCGATTAACGAATGACGGTTGACGAGTTACGAGTCACCGATCGCACTCGCCGCCGATCATGTTGATCATGCCGAATGTCGGGATGAGGTCCGCCAGCATGCACCCCTTGACCATCTCGTGAAAGGCCGACATCGCGATGAAAGATGGCGGGCGGACCCGAATCCGGTAGGGCCGGCCGCCGCCATCGCTCACGATGTAAAAACCCAATTCCCCGTTGCCGCCCTCGACGGCGAAATAAACCTCTCCCGGAGGAACCTTGATGCCTTCCATGATGACCTTGAAATGGTGCATCAAGCCTTCGATGCTGCCATGGACCCTTTCCTTCTCCGGGAGGACGAATCGGGGATCGTCGACGGTCACCGGACCCGGGGGAATCTTTTTCAACGCCTGGTCGACGATCCGCATGCTCTGCTCGATCTCCTGAATCCGGACCACGAACCGATCGTAGTTGTCCCCTTTGGTTCCCAGAGGCACTTCAAAATCGAACTCCTCGTACCCCAGATAGGGGTGCGCCTTGCGCACATCGTAGCGTACGCCCGTGGAACGAAGCAGCGGACCGGTGAGCCCATAGGCGATGGCCACCTCCGGCGAGATCACGCCGACGCCGGACACCCGGTCGAGAAAGATGCGGTTGCGGGAGAGCAGCCGATCGCAGTCGGAAAGCAGCGCGCGTACGATCCGAAACGCGCGCTCGATGTCCGCGGCAAAGCCGTAAGGCAAATCGTGCTTCACACCGCCAATCCGTACATAGGTAATCGTAAGCCGAGCGCCGGTCACGGCCTCGATGATCCGCATGAGGATCTCCCGCGCCTCGAGCATGTAGAAGCCGGCCGTGATCGCTCCCAGCTCGGAGCACGTCATGCCGCAGCAGGTCAAATGGTCAAAGATGCGGGAAAGCTCGCTCATGATCACCCGGATGTAGCGGCAGCGCGGCGTGATCTCCAGGCCGATCAACTTCTCCACCGCCATCGCGTAACCCACGTTATTGATCAGCGGCGA
>JACPFH010000704.1 GCA_016183075.1 Deltaproteobacteria bacterium
GGGAGATGGCGATGACCGGAACCGCGAGTTCTTTCGCCAGCGCTTTAAGCGATCGCGAGATCTCCGAGATCTCCTGCTCCCGGTTGGGGGCGCTGCCCACACCGCGCATGAGCTGGAGATAATCGACCATGATGAGGCCGACTTTGCGCTCCCGGTCGCGCACGAGACGGCGCGCCTTAGCGCGCAGCTCGAGCACGGAGATGGCGGGGGTGTCATCGATGTAATTGGGCGTTTCCGCCAGGCGCCCCGCGGCCATGACCAAGGCGGGAAACTCCCGATCGGCGAGATAGCCCGATCGGACCTTGGAATGGTCGATCCGCGCCTCGGTGCACAGCATCCTCAGGACCAACTGCTCTTTTGCCATCTCCAGGGAGAAGATCGCCACTCCGATGCCGGTAAACGCGGCATGGGCCGCGATGTTGAGCGAGAAGGCGGTCTTCCCCATACTCGGTCTCCCGGCGACCACGATCAGATCCGACGGTTGAAACCCGGCCGTGAGCTTGTCCAGGTCCTTGTAGCCGGTCGGGACTCCGGTGACCAACTCCTTTCGCTCGTAGAGCCTCTCCACCATCTTGATGGAGTCCCGGATCATCTCTCCGACCATGACAAAAGACGACTTGATCTTTTTTTCCGAGATCTCGAAGATGACTTTCTCCGCGGTGTCCAGGAATTCATCCACATTCCCTTGTTCCTCGTAACCGCGGCGGGCGATTTCCGTCGCTGCGCTGATCAAATGGCGCAGGATCGCCTTTTCTCTAACAATGCGCGCGTAGTAGGCGATGTTGGCCGCGGTCGGGAGCGCGGCGTTGAGCGAGGCGAGATACGCCGTTCCTCCGACCGCCTCGAGATCCCCTTTCCCCTTCAGGCAATCGCTCAACGTGATCAGGTCCACCGGCTCGCTGCGGTCGGAGAGATCCGTCATCGCGCGAAAGATCTTACGGTGAGATTCGCGATAGAAATCCTCGGGCCGTAACAGCTCGAGGACCCGATTGATGGCATCGTTTTCCAAGAGAATGCCGCCCAGCACTGACGCTTCGGCGTCCAGGTTTTGCGGCGGGACCTTGCGGAGGTTATCTTCCAGAGAAGGCATGAATCAGTTT
The DNA here is from genome assembly GCA_016183075.1 of Deltaproteobacteria bacterium. Classification (GTDB taxonomy): domain Bacteria; phylum Desulfobacterota; class Binatia; order UBA9968; family UBA9968; genus 2-12-FULL-57-22. The sequence goes on from JACPFH010000704.1 coordinate 1,101, forward strand.
TTAGTTTTGAGTTTTAACTTTTGAGTTTCAACGCGCAAGTTCTGCTCACTTTAGACCGGAATTTAAAAAAAGCAAGAAAAATGTTTTGCCGGGCTTCGAAGTGAAAAATGTGCCGGCACAGGCGGCGAACCGTGAGCGGTTTTTGACTAGGGGTTGAGCTCGCGCTCCAAAAAATCGACCACGAGCGGCCAGGACAGCTCAGCCGCGTGCGGATAGTATCCGGCGGTACCGGGATCGACGAAGCCGTGTCCGCCAAACGGGAAGAAATGCCACTCCAGGGTTTGCCCGCTGGCAACAAAGGCATCCCACATTCGCTCCTGGATCGGAACCGGGGTCACGCGGTCATGGGCGCCGTAAAGGATGATCGAGGGGCAGCCTATGTCGCGCGCCGCCTCCCACGGACGGCGCGGGCGCAGCTCCGTTACAGGCTCGTCGCGCACCGTGGGATAATAGCCGACGAAGGCTCGCACCCCCGGGGTGGCGGCGACAAAATGGATGGCGATCCGCCCGCCCATGCAGTATCCGGCGACAGCAATCCGCGCGGGATCGACATCGGTCCGGCAATTCAAGTAGCGCCAGCCTTCGCCGATGACGCGAACGAACTCCGCGTCGGACGTTTTCGCCTGGATCTCACGTCCGGTGTGGATATGGGTGGGCGCCGGAAAGCCCAGCAGCTCATAGAGGTTGGGAACGATCGTCGCATACCCGAGCTTGGCGAATTTCAGCGCCTCGATCTTGATGTAATCGGTGACGCCCGTGTTCTGGTGGACGAGAAGCAGTGCGGGCCCGCGATCTTCACGCTCGGGATGGGCCAAATAGCCGGGTACGGAGTCCTGCTCAACGGTTAGAGGCCGTTCGACGATTTTCATCCGAAAAAATCCCCCTGCTGCATGATTCGACGAGGCGGGAATCTAGCACGCTGAAGCTCAGCGGGCAAGTGAGCGGTAATCTCGCTTTGATTTCTCCTAAGCCCTCAAGTAGAAAGACGGTATGAGACTTACCGTCGTTCGAGCCACTGTAGCGGGCCTCAAGGGACGAAAGCGCTCACTGCGCTTTCTTGTAGATAGTGGCGCGTCGTATACTGTTCTACCTGAAAAGGTTTGGAAAGCGCTCGGCCTGCGTCCTCAACGGGAACTCACCTTCACCCTCGCTGACGGCACAGAGCTACGGCGGAAGGTCTCAGAGTGCCTCGTCCGTTACGACGGCCTGGAAGTGCATACTCCGGTTGTCCTCGGCGAGCCGGAAGATCAGCCGCTGCTCGGCGTTCTCACCCTCGAAATCCTCGGCCTTGTCCTTAACCCGTTCACCCGCACTCTTCAGCCCATGAAACTCATGATGGCTGGCTTGATCCGGTAGTGGCAAGCAAATCGGAGGCAGATGTCCGCCCCTACCTCCAAGGCCGCTCCTGGCCAATTTTGACTTCTCGGCTGCCGACCCTCAAAAGGAGCTTCCTAATTCTGTGAGATAAAAAGTTAGCTTCACGCAGGCCGCAACCACGGGTTCCAGCCCTTAATCCCGCAGTGTTTGACGGCCAGAAGAGTCTTGACAGGTTGGGGTAAGCGAGGGATATTGCAACCGATTCGAGTTTGACAAGGGGAGCCGTCTTTGGAGGTGGGCCGGTGACGTTTGTCGCCGCCTAAACGGCTCACTTAATAGTTAGACAACCGAAAGTGAACAGCAGACTCCTATTACGTGACTTCACCTCCGCGGCGTTATGGGCGGGGTTGACGGCCTTTGTGTGGTACGCCTTTGGTGCAGTGCCGCTGCACATAGCCGTCTCACAGCAATTGGGTCTTTCGACCGCACAGACATCGAGCTGGATTTTCATTGTCTGGTTTAGTGGTGCGGTTTCAACTATTGTAACGTCGCTCTACTTTCGGCAGCCCATTCCTATTACATGGACTATCCCCGGTTTGATCTATCTTGGAACGCTCGCCGACCGTTTTAGCTTTGCAGAGCTCGTTGGCGCGAATCTCATCGCCGGATTGCTGTTGCTTCTGCTGGGAATGCTCGGTGTTGGTGGACGGATCATGAGCTGGCTTCCGCTTCCCATCATTATGGGGATGTTTGGTGGGAGCATTCTGGGGTACGTAACACGCATGGTTGCTGCTACGGTCGAAGATGTCGCTGTGGCCGGAGCTGCCGTCGGATGCTATCTGCTCGGAAGACTCATTGGTAACCCTCGTGTGCCTCCTGTAGGTTTAGCCGTTGTCGGCGGTGGAATTGCGGTTGCGCTGGTCGGAACCGCTGCTGCCGACCCTGTGGAGTGGACTCTGCCTGTGCTTGCCATCCCAGAAATGACCTTTTCGTTTGCCGCTGTCGTTGCGGTGAGTCTACCGATGGTTGTCCTGGCGATGGGTCTTGGCAACGTCCAGGGGCTCGGCTTTCTATTGGCCCAAGGCTATGCCGTTCCGGTCAATACCGTCTCAACTGTGGTAGGAATCAACTCGGTCGTAAATGCACTCCTTGGCGGCCATCCTGCGACTGTGGCAAGGACAGGTGTGGCTATACTGGCATCTCCAGATTCTGGTGCTGTTTCCGGTCGATATTGGGCCGCGGTCATCTCTGCCTTATTGACAATTGTAATGGCATTGGCGGCTACTCCTGTCGCCTCGCTCTTGAATGTGCTCCCCAAGACATACATCTTCGCACTTGCCGGCCTTGCGATAGTAGCTTCGCTTCAGGATGCTCTGGAGAAGGCATTCGGAGGTAAGATGCGTCTTGGTGCTTTGGTAGCCTTCGCGGTAGCGACGACACCGTTTGCCGTTGTTGGAATCACTTCGGCATTTTGGGCAATTATCGTGGGGTTATTGGCTTCTTTACTGGCAGAGTCAAAACAGCTCTTCGAATTCTGGGCGGGGGAACGGTCGTCTGACCCGGCGCTTCAGACCGATCGCTGACGGCGACGCCTGAGCTTTACGTTAAGCGGCGGGTGTGCGGCGTAACCTTCGAGGGACGTATCGAGAGAGGAGCGCTATGAACACGCCAAGGATCAAAGGGATGGGCGTCTCGTTCGTCGTGATCGCCAGCGTCGCGATCACTTTCTTCGTGGTCTCCGACGCATTGGCGCAGCAGAAGCACAAGGTGTCCTTCAAGACTCGTGCGGAAAACACCACAGTGACCCGGCAACATGCCATTGATGTGGGCGATGTGCCTGGCCATCAAGTTCGCATTTTCGAAGGCCGTGCCACCTTTCCCAAAGACCCACCGATCTTTGAGGGTGTACGGACCAAGGAGCGATGGGTCCGTGGCTTTTCCGACTACACCGATCTCAACGGTCGCGCCGCGACATACCTCCTCTTGGTCTTGGAAAACGGAGACAAGATCTTTGCCCGGGGCGATGGCGTCAGCCAGTCGACTGTCAATCCCGACGGCTCACGGAGGGCTACAGGA
>JACPFH010000705.1 GCA_016183075.1 Deltaproteobacteria bacterium
GCTCCGCGCAGTGCGGGCACCAGTAGGCGCCGTAGAATTTCGCGTCTATCTTGGCCAGGTGTTCGGCCAAAGCCCGCACCAGGGGATCTTCTTGAGTCGCGCTCGGACCCCAGACCCCGGCATAGTTGAGATGGGCCGCGAGCACGAGGCCGAGCGTGGCTGCCGCGCTTTTCACTAGCCAGGGCCCCCACGCGAATCTGGGCAGCTCTTTCGGCCGCTGTGCCGTAACCACGCCCAAAATGGTGAGCAGCAGCAGCAGGGAAGCGAGACAGTAAGGGCAGGCGGAGTCTAACGCAATGAACGACACTCCGGTCAAATAGAGGCTGTAGAGAGCGCCGAACAACGAGACCGTCCAGGCCAGTTTCCAATGAATGTCCGCCCGTCGGATGAAAGAAATCCCGCCCAGGGTGGCGTAGGCAAGAAACCCCCAAACGGAGGTCGGCAGGCCGAAAAGTTTTGACCACGGGCTACTGAGAACTATGTCGCAGGCGCTTCCCGGCGTGCAGCCTGCCAGAGCTTCTCCTGCCCAGTATGAGAATGTTAGATAGGCCGTGAGCCCCATGCCGATAAGCGCCAAACCAAGGAGCGCTAGATTCGGTCCCGGCCGCATGGGGGCCTTGACGTCCGAAACTTTTTTATCCGTCCGTTTTCTTTTGGCTGCTTTCCCCATAGGTCTACTCCGTTTAGCTCCCGGTCACGTCAAGCTCGTAGGTGACGAAAAGCTGCCTCTGCCCTTCGGGGAGATCTCCTCGTACCAGGTACGTGCTCGAATATTCTTCTTCTTCGCCCGGCGCGAGCTTAACCGGAAGCAATGAGGAGCGCGGTCCTCCTAGCGTCAGGTATGACCCGGGGATGATAACGAGAGCGACGAGCGCCGCGCTTAGTAAGAGAGCCTTGCGGCCCGTTAGCTTACGCATGGCGTCATTTAACCACAAAATTCGCCCTATCGGTACCATCCGGCTCGGCTATGCGGGCTTTTTAGGGTGTCACGGTTTGGTGGGTTTCGACGTGCCCTTGGAAGGGGGTCATAGACTATGGTAGAAAAAATAGGGATCCAGTTTCGCGGGAAGAAAGCTGATGATTGTCGCGTGGTTCTCATTGTTTGTTTTTCTTCCTCTTTTTCTTTTCGGTTGCCTTCCGAGCGAACGCATGGAAACCATCTACGCTGAGCGATGTCTCGGCTGCCACGGCGCTTCCGGAAGGGGAGACGGGCCCATCGCCGCTTCGCTGCCGGTCGGGGTTCCCGATTTCCGAGAGACGGTTAAGGCGAACAACGTTTTCCACATCCGAAAGATCATCAAAGACGGAAAGGGAATCATGCCGGCCTTCTCGCCGGCACTCGGAAATCCCGAGGTTCAGGACATGGTTCGGATGGTCCGAGTGTTGAGCCAGCAGGGGCGAGATACAGAATGGTGGGAGAAATTCGAGCCGCTGGTTTGGGCGCATTGCAGTGTTCCGTGGGAAATCGTACTGGGATACGATCAGCCAACGCAGGAAAAAGGGCCGTGAGAAAAAAGCTCTTCAGCTCTATAGTGTGGGTTGTGGCCCTGCTCGCCGGCGGGCGCGATCTTGCGTGGAGCCACGATCCGAAACCGTCCGTGTTGGAAAAGGGGGCTCCGCGCCGCCAGGTTCATCTTCCGATCAAGGATTTTTCCCTTACCGATCACGAGGGGAGAGCCTTTGAATTCGGGGCTTTGAAGGGAAAGCTGGTCGTTGTCGGCTTTATCTACACGAGCTGCCCGGATGTCTGCCCGCTCATCACTTCGAGCATGCGGGCGGCACAGCGAAGCCTCAACGGCAAAGAGCGCAAGTCGGTTTATTTCCTTTCGATCACCACAGACCCCGAGATTGATAGCCCCGAGGTTTTAAAGTCGTACGGCCGACGCTATGAGGTCGATTTTTCCAATTGGTCTTTTCTTACCGGAGATCTAAAAGCATTGGCGCCGGTCTGGAAAGCGTTTGGCGTGAAGGTGGAGCGAAAGGCGAGGGGGCTCGTCAACCATACGGCTCTTGCCGCCCTTATTGACGGCGGTGGGGTGATGCGCTTTGCGTACCTTGGAACATCCCCCGATCCTAAGAAGGTCGTGCAGGATATGCGGGCTCTCTTTGCCCGCCCTTAGCGTGTCGCTCGCGCCAAGCGGATTGCAGAAAAAAAGGGGTTCACCAAGCCAATGAGCCGCGAAGATCTTATCAACGAACTAAAAGAGATTGTCGGGGATCGCTATCTCCTTTCGGCCAAGGAAGACGTCATCGTCTACGAGCAAGACGCCTCCATCTTGCAAGCCATGCCGGAGATCGTGGCCCTGCCCGCCGACGTCCAGCAGGTTGCGGCGATCGTTAAGGCCGCGCGCCGCTTCGGCGTGCCGATCGTCCCGCGCGGGTCGGGCACAGGCCTGGCCGGCGGGGCCATGCCGGCGGAAGGCGGGATCGTGCTATCCCTCGCCCGGCTCAATCGCATTCTCAAAATCGACCTTGATAATCGCGTGGCCATCGTCGAACCCGGCGTCATTAACCTTGAACTGACCAAGGCGGTTTCGCCGCACGGCTTCTTTTACGCCCCCGACCCGAGCAGTCAAGCGGCCTGCTCGATCGGCGGCAACGTTGCCAATAACTCGGGCGGACCTCATACCCTTGCCTACGGCGTGACTACGAATCACGTCCTGGGCGTCGAAGTTGTGTTGAGCGATGGCGAAGTCGCCTGGCTCGGAGGCGTGCTTCCTGACTCCCCGGGTTACGATCTCTGCGGTGTCTTCGTTGGCTCCGAGGGAACTCTGGGAGTCGTCACGAAAGCGGCTGTTCGCCTCATGCGCGCGCGGGAAGCGGTTGCGACGCTCTTGGCGGTCTTCGACACCATCGACGCTGCTTCGCGGACGGTCGTAGACATCACCGCGGCGGGGATCATTCCCGCGGCCCTGGAGCTCATGGACCAGCTCAGCATCGAGGCGGTGGAGCGAGGCGCGCCGGTCGGTTACCCGCGCGATGCCGCCGCCGTGCTGCTGGTGGAGGTCGAAGGCGTGGCGGAGCAGGCACAAAAGGCGCTGCATCTCGCCAGCGCGCTGTGCGCGCGCAATGGCGCGCGGGAAGTAAAGGTCGCGAAGGACAATCACGAGCGCGAGCTGTTATGGAAAGGACGCAAAGGCGCTTTCGGAGCTCTCGGGACGCTCGCTCCCAATTACTACGTTCAGGATGGTGTCGTCCCGCGAAGCAAGTTACCCGAGATCATGCGGGTGATCGCGGCAATCAGCGCGCGCTACGATCTCAGGATCGCTAACGTCTTCCATGCCGGTGACGGCAATCTTCATCCCAACATCCTTTTCGACCTGCGTCATCCGGGCGCAATCGAGCGCGTGCTGGAAGCGAGCGGAGCGATTGTCAAAGCCTGCGTGGATATGGGCGGGAGCATCACCGGAGAGCACGGCGTCGGCTTGGAAAAGAAGGCTTACATCGGGCTGCTCTTTAACGCCGAAGACTTGGAGGCGATGGCCCGGGTGCGGGCCGTCTTCGATCCCGACCATCGATTCAACCCGGCAA
>JACPFH010000706.1 GCA_016183075.1 Deltaproteobacteria bacterium
TAGGCCACGAGAATGCGCAGGTATGCAAGCAAGTTTGCGATCTCCCTAGCAAAGGGAGGAATCATCTCCGAGAGCCGGCTCATTCCGTCGACCTTCAATGCGTCTTTCAATCGGTTGGCGTAGAGCGTGAAACTCTTAGGATCTTGCAGGTCTGCGAAGCGCAGATCGCCCGGCCCATCCAAGAACACTTGAGTCGCCTTTTGCGCGTCTCCCGTGAAGAAGAACCCGTCCCATACCCTTATGTCTGCCGGACGGCCGTGCGCAATCCGACGAGCGGTATGGCACGGGACCATCAATGCGGTATCGGTCTTCCATATAGACGCGGCAATGATCTGCTCTTCTACGGATAGAGGCAGATCCGTCATGCTCTTAGTGGCTGTCACCCGATCGACCAGGCATAGTTCGGTCGCGTTGAGCGCAGTTAAGTCGGTCAGAACCTCCGCTTCCTCTTTGCTATTGTTGCGTTCCCAAAACGCGTGAAACCAATCCAGAAGTTCCAGCCCCGGCTTCTGGAATCGAGCAATTCCCTTCTCCGTAAGATACTCTTTCATCAGAGACCTCTTGTCATCATTCTTCGCTTGAGGTATTGCTCCACCACGCCGTCGAAGCCACCGCACTCTCTGCAATCGCGGTGATTGCCGAGAATAACCTCAGTCACTACCTTCGCTCCGGTGTAGTAAACCGTGCCGCAACTGTTATTGGCGCCCGTGATGTGGTAATGGTCCCGAAGCACATGGCAACTGGTATCTCCCATGGCCCGCTCAAACCGTTCACAAAACAGTTTAGTGAGTTCCCCGGCACAGACGTTGCTTTCGTCGGCGCGGACGCGGCCATAGAGGAGGTTGATCACGATCATCCCTCCACTCATCGCCCCGCACTGGCCAAAGAAGCCGCTGCCGCCGCCACGAAAGCCCGTCGTGATCATCAAGACCTCGGGGGAAAGTTCCAGACCGAGGACTTCACCGACAGAGCGCACAACGGACTCAGAGCAGTGGAATCCCGCCTCTCGAAACCGCCGGTCGGCGAGAGATCCTGCTTCTTCAGCCAGACGTTGAATGGCTTCAGTGTTGAGTCCAGCAGCTTTAATCGCACCTCTCAGTTCCAAGACTTTCCCTCCTTATTATTCTCGTAACTACCGTCGCTCTGATAAGACCGGCGTCCTGCCGCTCAGCCACTTGGATGGATGGTCAACTTCGAGCTTGCGCAAACGCCTGAAGACTTCTCGAAGATCTCCCAAACGGGATGAACGGCAGCAATTTTCCGGCGCCTGTTTCTTATTTTTGGGAGGAGAATTTCAGCTAGAACACTACGATCTGATGTTTCTCAATGGAGAGTCGGCTTTGAGTCGTCGTCCTTATCGCCGTTGATGATATGAAAGCGCCGGCGGCGGCGGGCGAGGCGATAGCGATCGAAATAGATCTTCGCCCACACCCAAGGATTCCGCCAACGGAGATAGACGTAACCGAAGCCCATCCCGCCGAGATGGGCCAGGTGAGCGATCCCGGACTGCGTGGCCACGATGGATGAGTAGAGAGAGATCGCGCCGATGAGGATGACGAAATGGCGCATCTTGATCGGAAATAAAAAATAGAAGTAAACGACTCGGTTAGGATAGAGAAGCCCGTAAGCCAAAAGGACGCCGTAAACTCCCGCCGAGGCGCCGATGCTGGGCACGATCTGGCTCGGAAGGAAAACCGTATTCAGAATCCCGCCGCCCACCACCGAAACAAAATAGTAACGCAGGAAAAAGGACGTGCCCCAGCGCCGCTCCAGATCGCAGCCGAACATCCACAGCGCGAGCATGTTGAATAGAATGTGGAAGATCCCCCCGTGAAGAAACTGGTAGGTAAAGATCTGCCAGACGTAGAGCTTTGCCCAAACCAAATAGGGAACCAGCCCGAACAGGACGACGACGCTCTGGTCCACCATCGCCTGGAAGAGGAAGACGACAGCGTTCACGATGATCAAACCCTTGACTGCCGGCGTGATCGAACCGCCGCCGAACATGGTGCTTCGAGTCTGATAATACATCCTCGCTTAACCTTTTACTTGATCCCTTTGATCACGGGGACAGGCACGCAAGCGAGCCAGTCCCCTCCCGTTTCTCACCCTCCCAGGTACGCCTGGCGAACCCGATCGCTCGTTACCAGATCGCTCGCCTTCCCCTCCAGAATCACGGTCCCGGTCTCAAGCACATAACCGCGCTCGGAGATAGACAGGGCCATGGCCGCGTTCTGCTCGACCAGCAGGATGGTCACTCCTTGCCGGTTGATAGCGCGAATCGTATCGAATATCTGCTGCACCAAAAGCGGCGCCAGCCCCATCGAAGGCTCGTCCAGGAGCAAGAGCTTGGGCCTGGCCATAAGCCCGCGCCCTATGGCCAGCATCTGCTGCTCTCCGCCGGACAGAGTCCCGGCACTCTGCCGCGCCCGTTCCTTCAGGCGGGGAAACAAAGTAAACACGAAGTCCAGATCTTCCCCGATACCGCTCGCCCGGCGCGCATACGCGCCGGCCTTGAGATTCTCCATAACTGTGAAGCGGGGAAAAATCTTTCTTCCTTCCGGCACATGGATCACTCCCAGCTTGACGATATCGTGCGGCCCCAAATCCCCGAGCGCTGAGCCTTCCACTTCGACCGTGCCGCTACGGGGCCGGAGCAAACCGGAGATCGTATTGAGCGCGGTCGTCTTGCCCGCGCCGTTGGCGCCGAGCAAGGTCACAAGCTCGCCCTGCGCCACCGAGAAGGAGATCCCTTTCAGCGCGTGAATGGCGCCGTAGTAAACCTGCAGCCCCTCGACCCTAAGCATGAAC
>JACPFH010000703.1 GCA_016183075.1 Deltaproteobacteria bacterium
AAGCCGCGGGGAAAGTGCGTGAAAAAGGGAACGCCTAACACCTATGAGGCCTCCGGTTGGCAAGGGCAAGAAAATCCGTCCGTTCGACTGCGCTCACGGCAGGTAACGAAAAAGGTCCGCCTCAAAGACCGCGTCGCCCTCGGGAGTAGTTCCGCTCTGATCATTCGACTTGCTCCCCGGCCACTTTGCTCTTTACAATCCCCATAGCTAGCAGTAAGTTCCCGCTCAGCGGTTAAGTCCAACCTGTTCCTTCGACCAGGCTCAGTACAGGTTTATCCCAATGCCGCTGTAGCCGACAGAGGAAAAAGAGACTTTTATGGGGAAGTATTTAGGAGGAGATCATGACAGCCAAGCCAGCCGAGACGCACGAACTTGAGATAGAGGATGTCGAGTATATTCGGCATCGGGACAAGCCGCTGCTCGCTCGCCTCTTCAGGCCGCGCGGCGCCGGGCCTTTTCCGCTCATCGTAGAATTGCACGGTGGCGCTTGGTGCCGGGGCGACAGGCTGAACGACACCGTAATCAACGAGGCGCTGGCAAAAAGCGGGGTGGTCGTAGCGGCGCTGGATTTCCGCATGCCGCCCGACGCCTCATATCCCGGCTCGCTGGCCGACATAAACTACGCCATCCGCTGGCTCAAGACCCAGGCCGCCGAATTGGGTAGTTGCCCGGAGTTGGTGGGAGTCTTGGGCGTTTCCAGCGGCGCGCACCAGGCGATGCTGCTCGGGATGCGACCTCGCGATCCTCGCTACTCATCGCTGTCACCGCCCCCAGGGGCGGCGGCCGTTGATGCGAGCCTTGGCTGCGCCGTGCTGTGCTGGCCGGTCATCGATCCGCTGGCGCGCTACCGCTACGCCAAGAACCTCAAAGAGGGTGGTAAACCCTACCCGGACCTAGTGGACCAGGTGCTGCCGTCTCACGATCAATACTGGCAAACCGAAGAGGCTATGGCAGAGGGGAACCCAGCGCTCGCCCTTGAGCGCGGTGAACGGGTCGAGCTGCCGCCGGTACTCTATCTTCAAGGGACCCGTGACATCGCTCACCCGCGCCCCGATCTCGACCGCTTCGTTCTCCAGTATCGCAATGCGGGCGGCCAGGTCGATCTGCACCTGTTTGAGGGTGAGGGGCAGGCGTTCATCACCAGGAATCCGGGCTCGCCCAACGCCAGGGAGGCGATCGAAAAAATCATAGAATTTGTTCACCGCTCTTTACCAGCCGAGGGCGTAAGCTTCTCGCCTTGGGTCCGCGCCGGCCATACAGGCGCCAGATAATTGCGCCATCGCTAAGCTCCCAATCCATACAACCGCGCGGGATTGTCCCACAGGATCTTGCGCCGCGCCCCCGTGGAGAGCTTGGGGTTCGTGCTCAAATCACCGATGGTCCGATCCGGGAACTTGCCCACCTCGTCGCTGTGGGGATAGTCGGTGGCCACCACTAGGTAGTCCTCGCCAACATGCTCGACGAAGACGGGCGCCAGTTCTTCGCCGGCCTCGCAGGTCACCCAGCATTGGCGCCTGAAATAAAAGCTCGGCTTCTCCCCTCAATGCGGCCGTACTGCCTCTTTCCCGTAATTCCATCAGACAATACCGCCGCAATAGATACCAGTATACCGGGGTTCCGCGTATAGCCCGCACGGGCGCACGGTTCCCTGACGGCGGCTTTTTTGCGTAAAGCTACGCGTCTGTCTTCCTGCCTGGGGTTGGGGTCGTGATGGGGAAAAGCCCGGGGCTTCCTAGAACACGCCGAGAACTTGCGCTGCTTTCTTTACGTCGCGCGATTTGACCCAAAGGATCGCGCCGTAGCGTCCCATTCCCGCCGCTGCCGCGTCCACGGCGGTAACGTTGATCTTCGCCTCGGCCAGCTTCGACAAAATGTCCGCGATTGCTCCCACCCGATCGTCTCCCTGGATCAGAAAGCCGGTCTTTGGGCCCACAAGCTTGATCTTGGCTTTCTTCGCCGCGGCTCTAAAGGTAACCTCGTCAGCCGGGACGAAATCGATTTGGGCACGGCGGCCTTTGGGAAAGCCGGTGAAGGCGAGCAGGTTCACCCCTTCTTCTTTGAGCGAGTTGAGCAGCCGTGCGCCCTCGCCCGGCTTGTCGCTCACCTCGGTATAGTAATACGGCACCCGCTGGATAGTTTCGGCCATGGCAGGACCCTCCTTAGGTGTTGGTAGAGGATATTCTCCGACGACGCCATAACGCTAATCATACAGCGATTCCGTGTCAACTCTATCCGGTTGCCTTCATGCACGGAGTTGTTAAGATGTTGCCGATTTCTCATGTACCGCGAAGATACTATCGCCGCCATTGCGACGCCCTTGGGTGAAGGTGGAGTGGCGATAGTCCGTATAAGCGGTCCCGACGCGGAGCGCATCGCACGCGAGATTTTTTGCCGTGGCGGCGGCAGGAACGGCAATCTCCGTTCCCACACCCTTCACCATGGGATTATCCGCGATCCCAAAACCGGAGCCACTTTGGACGAGGTCCTTCTGACGTTGATGCGCAAACCCCACAGCTACACCGGCGAGGACGTAGCCGAAGTCCATTGCCACGGCGGTCCCTTTTTAGTGCGGCAGATTCTGGAGCTGATCCTGCGCTGCGGTGCGCGCCACGCCGACCCGGGAGAGTTCACCAAAAGGGCCTTTTTAAACGGGCGCCTCGACCTCGCCCAGGCGGAGGGCGTGCTCGATCTCGTGCGCGCTCGCACCGAAGCCGGCATGCGTCTTGCGGTCGGGCAAGCGCGGGGCGAGCTTTCCAGGTGGGTTGGAGATCTGCGCGAAGAGCTAATCGGTATCTTGGTCCATGTCGAGGCGGCGATCGATTTTCCCGAGGAGGAGATCGAGCCCCTCCAGCGTGACGAGCTGCGGGCTAAGGTTGGGGCATTGCGAGAGAAAATTCTTAAGCTTATTGCGAGCTATGATTGGGGAAAGCTCTTCCGCGAAGGAGCCAGGGTGTGCATTGCCGGCCGGCCAAATGTAGGAAAGTCGAGCCTGCTCAATGCGCTACTCGGGGAGACGCGCGTGATCGTTGCTCCGAGCCCAGGAACAACGAGGGATGTGATCGAAGAGAGCTTGAATTTGGGCGGGCTTGCGGCCGTCCTCTGGGACACGGCCGGCATCCGCAGTTCTGAAGACCCGGTGGAGCGGATCGGCGTGGATCTTTCCCTTAGGCATGTTGAGCAGGCAGAAGCGGTCCTGGTTGTCCTGGACGGTTCCGAGCCCGCCACGCTTGAGGATGGTTCGGTCCTCGATTCGGTAAAGGGGAAGAAAGGGCTGATCGTTGTCAACAAGGCAGACTTGCCTTTAAGACTCGATTTAAACTGGGTGGCCATGGTGTCAGCGGAAAAACGGCTGCTTCGGGTGTCGGCCAAAGAGGGCACCGGTCTGGAAGAGCTGAAGCACAC
>JACPFH010000717.1 GCA_016183075.1 Deltaproteobacteria bacterium
CCCGCTTCGACCCGCCCGAGGGGAAGAGCCTGGATGACTATCTCGACGAGCTGGCCCGGCACGGACTGGAGGAGAGGCTGCAAAGGCAAGGGAATGCGGAATGCGGATTGCAGAATGCCGATTCGAGGAGTGTTTACGAGGAGCGGCTGAAATACGAGCTGGGCGTGGTCAAAGGGATGCAATTCTCCGGCTACTTCCTGATCGTCGCCGATTTCATCAATTACGCGAAGGATCACGGCATCCCCGTCGGCCCGGGCCGCGGGTCCGCGGCCGGCAGCCTGGTTGCCTATGCGCTTAAGATCACGGATCTCGATCCGATTCGTCACGGTCTTCTCTTTGAGCGTTTTCTCAATCCCGAGCGGCGCTCTATGCCCGCTATCGATGTCGATTTTTGTATCCGCGGCCGGGACCAGGTCATCCGGTACGTCAAAGAAAAATACGGGTCGGATAAAGTCGCGCAGATCGCCACCTTCGGAACCCTGAAGGCCAAAGCGGCCATCAAAGATGTCGGCCGGGCGCTGGGTTTTTCTTTCGCGGAAACCGACGCCATCGCCAAGCTGATTCCGGCGCCCAAGCAGGGTTTCGACTATCCGTTGGCGGAATCCCTCAAGCTGGAGCCGCGCCTGCAGGGGCTGATGAAAAGCGATGCCAGGGTTCGAAGCCTGATCGAGCACGCCCTGCGGCTGGAAGGGCTCACGCGCCACGCCTCCACCCACGCCGCCGGCGTGGTCTTGTCCAATCGCCCGCTTGTCGATTACCTGCCGCTCTTCCTGGATAAGGACGGCGGCGTCGTCACCCAGTTCGACATGGAGAGCGTGGAGAAAATCGGTCTCATCAAATTCGATTTTCTCGGCCTGAAAACGCTTACCCTGATCCACGACTGCATCAAGCTTATCCACACCAGCCGGGGAGTCCGCATCGCGGTAGAGGAGCTTTCGCTCGACGATAAAAAGACCTATCGGCTGCTTGGTTCCGGCAATACCACCGGCATCTTCCAGCTCGAAAGCGGGGGCATCCGGGAAATGACGGTCAAGATCCGTCCGCACTGTTTCGAGGATCTGGTGGCCATTTTGGCGCTGTACCGTCCCGGGCCGCTCGATAGCGGCATGACCGAGGAATACATCAAGCGCAAGCACGGAAGGCAAAAAATTCGCTATCTCGACCCGGCCCTGGAGCCGATCCTCAAGGATACCTACGGTGTCATCGTCTATCAGGAGCAGGTCATGCAAATTGCCCAGCGCCTGGCGGGTTACAGTATGGGAGAAGCCGATATTTTGCGCCGGGCGATGGGAAAGAAGGACCCCGTCGAGATGGCGAGCCAGCGGGAGCGGTTCATCCAGGGGGCGGTGAAAAACCGGATTGATACGAAACAGGCCGGCGAGATCTTCGATCAGATGGAGACCTTTGCCAGGTACGGCTTCAACAAGTCGCATTCGGCGGCCTACGCGTTGATCTCCTATCAAACCGCGTACTTAAAGGCCCACTATCCCGTCGACTTCATGGCCGCGCTGCTGAGCTCGGAGATGGGGGACACGGATAAGGTGATCAAGAATCTGGCGGAGTGCCGGGAAAGAGGTATCGAAGTGCTGCCGCCCGATATCAACGAGAGCCGCGCGGATTTCACCGTGGTCGGGGATAAAATTCGTTTCGGCCTGGCGGCGGTTAAAAACGTCGGCGAGAAAGCGGTCGACATCGTCCTGGCGAGCCGCGAGGGGGAAGGGGGCTTCAAGTCCATTTTCGATTTCTGCCGGCGCATCGACCTGAGCGTCGTCAACCGACGGGTCGAGGAAAGTCTTATCAAATGCGGCGCCTTCGATTCGACGGGGGTATCGCGCGCGCGCATGATGGCGGCGCTGGACGAGGCCATAAAAGCGGGTCAGGCGCACCAGAGAGGCCGTCAGAGTCACCAGATCAGCATCTTCGATGCCCTGGGCGGCGCAGGCAGCGGCGAGCAGCGGTCTATGGATGCTTACCCTGAGGTGGAGGAGTGGTCGGCGCAGGAATCGCTGGGATTTGAGAAAGAGTCTCTGGGTTTCTACATTACCGGTCATCCGCTTGACAAATACGAGAGGGAGATCCGGCGGATGTGCAGCGGGACCGTGGCCGCGCTCAAGGAAAAGGCCGCCAACGGCGAGGTAAAAGTCGGCGGTGCTGTCACAGCGCTTCGATTGAGGAATACTAAAAAAGGCGAACGTTACGCGAGCTTTCAGCTCGAGGATCGGACCGGATTTGTGGAGGTGATTGTGTGGCCCGATCTCTATCGCCGGTGCATGGAGACTCTCGTGGTCGATGATCCCATTGTTGTGCAGGGAAGACTGGAGGTGGGAGAAGAGCGGGTGCAGATCATCGCCGGCGAGGTATCACCGATCGCCCAGGCGGGGCGCGAGGCTCCGTTGCGACGGAAGGCGGAATTGGATTCGAGCGGAGAGGATAACGGTCAAGTGGTCCATCTTTTCGTTCGCGGCCCGGAGGTGACCTCTGAAGAGCTGCTCCGGCTCCACGATACCCTGCTCGCCCATCCGGGGCCATGCCCGGTCTATCTTCATCTGGTGATGCCCGGGCAGGGAGAGACCGTAATCGAGCTTCCCGCCCATCTGAGGGTCGCTTCCGTCCGGGTTGTGTCAGAAGCGGTCGCGGGGGTTTTCAGCGACCGTGTCACCGTCACCCCTTTAGACGAACGTTGAAGCGAGTTGTGTCGATCCATACACGCCCTCGAGAACGGGCCGTCCTGGTCGGTGTTGATCTGCCGCTGGCAGACCGAAGGATTCCTTCGGAGCGTAGCCTGGAGGAGCTA
Organism: Deltaproteobacteria bacterium; assembly: GCA_016183075.1. Lineage (GTDB taxonomy): Bacteria > Desulfobacterota > Binatia > UBA9968 > UBA9968 > 2-12-FULL-57-22. The sequence goes on from JACPFH010000717.1 coordinate 2,795, forward strand.
GACAAGCTCGCGCAAGGCGCCGGGGCGATCGTGGTGGGAGTCTTCACGCAGCGCATGCGAGGCGTGAGGCCGGCCACCCTGATCGGACGCGGGAAAGTGGAAGAAATCCGCCAGCGGGTGATCGACCTCAGGCCTGATCTGGTCATTTTTGACGAGGACTTGGCCCCGGCCCAGCAGCGCAACCTCGAATCCGCTTTTCGCGTCCGTGTTATCGACCGCAGCCAGCTCATCCTCGATATTTTTGCCCAGCGCGCGAAGAGCAATGAAGGCAAGCTGCAGGTCGAGTTGGCCCAGCTCGCCTATTTGCTTCCTCGCTTGACGCGGCAGTGGACGCATCTGTCGCGGCTCGGCGGCGGGATCGGCACCCGGGGGCCCGGTGAAACCCAGTTGGAGGTGGACCGCAGAAGGGTGCGCGAGCGGATCGGAACCCTCAAGCGCCGTCTGGCCACCGTGGAGCGCACGCGCGCGCTCCAGCGCGGAGAACGGATCGAAGTCCCCTATCCGACCGTGGCGCTTGTTGGTTACACCAACTCGGGCAAATCGACGCTCATGAATGCGCTGACCCGGGCGGGGGTTGTGGTCGTGGATAAGCTCTTTGCCACGCTCGATCCGACCATACGCTGCCTGAGGCTTCCGAACGGCGAGCGGGTCATGGTGGTGGATACGGTGGGCTTCATCAATAAGATCCCGCACGCCTTGATCGAGGCTTTCAAGAGCACGCTGGAGGAGGTCACGACGGCGGATCTCCTGCTACATCTGATCGATGTCACCCATCCCCTCTACGAAGGGCAGATTCGGGTGGTGGAGGCCGTGCTCAGGGAGATTGGCGCCGGAGATACGCCCCGATTGATGGTGCCTAACAAGATCGATATGGTGGAAGCCCCCGTTCCACGGCTTGCGACCGGCGGGGCGCTTGAGGCGTGTCCAATCTCGGCATTGACCGGCAAGGGCATGGATCGGTTGCTCCACGCGGTCGAGCGCGTGCTCGA
>JACPFH010000718.1 GCA_016183075.1 Deltaproteobacteria bacterium
CATTCGTCGGGGTGGTGCTGTTGGCGATCGGAGGTTACACGACGTTTGAGCTGTTGAAATACGCGGAGCGCAGGATTGCCCCGTGGTACGAGTATGGGGTATAAGGGGTTGGACTCGAAATGTCACCGTAAAAAGGAGGGACCGTGATGGAGTTAAAATCGATGCTGACAAATTCAGTAGTCGGCTTCGCTGTTGTGGCTTTGCTCGCTTTCTTCATGCCCGGCCAGCTCCGCGGGGCAGACGAGATCAAACTCGGGCTTCTCTCTACGGGAGGCGACCACTGGCCCATATGGGTGGCCATAGATCAAGGCTATTTCAAAGAACAGAAACTCGATCTCCGTGAGTTCCAGACGAATTCGATCGCTAAAGCAATCCAGGCTTTGTCTGCAAACTCCACGGACATCCTTTATCCCACCAACACGCAAGGCTCGATCACAGCGATGATCAAGAATGCTCCGATCAAAATCGTCGCGGGGAACTTCACCAAGGCGATTTACGATCTCATTACCGGCCCCAAGTATAAGAAGGTAGAGGACCTCAAGGGAACCACCTTCGGGGTCATCAATCTGACCTCGGGAAGCACGGCGCTGTTGCAAAAGATCATGTCCGCGCACGGGCTTAAGTATCCCGGAGATTACGATCTGTTGACCGTAGGGGGCACGCCGCAACGCTATGCTGCGGTCAAAAAGGGCGCGGTGTCCGGTGCTATGGTCACGATCCCGACCTCCTACCAGGCCAAAGAGGAAGGCTTGAATGTCGTGGCAAGCATCGCGACCTATCTTCCGGAATATCAGTTCACCGTGATAGCGGGACACGCCAGGTGGATGGAAAGCCACAGGGACGTTACCGTGCGCTATCTGATGGCGATGATCAGAGCGATGAGATTCATGAACGATCCCAAGAACAAGGAAGCGACCATCAAAGCGATGCTTAACCACTTCAAAATCAGTCCGAAATACGCTTCGTTGGCCTACAAAGAGGTGATGGAAGATTTGCGGCCGATCCGCAACGACGCCGCTTCCAGCATCAAAGGCATCGAGACGGTGATCAACCTGGAGGTCGAGCGGAAGGCTCTGGAGAAGCCGTACCCGCCGGCGATGTTTATCGACGACTCCTACCGGCAGGAGGCGCTGAAGCGGCTCGGCGGGTAGAGGCGGTGACTTGAGCATGAATCTCAGCCGCCGAGATAGAGGCGCTTTACCTCGGGATCGTTGAGCAGCTTCTCACCGCTTCCCTGAAAACGGTTTCGACCCAGCTCCAGAACGTAGGCCCGATCTGCCACCGAAAGGGCTTTGGCCGCGTTCTGTTCCACAACCAACATCGTGTAACCTTCCTGCTTCATTTCCAGGAGCTTCTCGAAAACTTGGGTTACGAACTTCGGCGAGAGCCCGAGCGACGGCTCATCGAGGAGGATCAGCTTGGGGCTCGTCATCAAGGCCCGGGCGATGGCCAGCATTTGCTGCTCTCCGCCAGAGAGAGTTCCAGATTTCTGCTGCCGCCGTTCGGCCAGAATCGGGAAGAGCCCGGAAACTTGCTCCAGCGCTTTTCCTATCCGGTCACGACGGTTTTCGATGTAGGCCCCCATCTCAAGGTTCTCAAGCACCGTCATTTGAGGAAAGACGATCCGGCCCTGGGGCACATAGGCCAGCCCACGGCTTACCATCCGGTGCGGCTGAATCTCGGTGACGTCCGCTTCATCAAAGATGATCCGGCCGGACGCTGGACGCACAAGTCCCACGATGGTTTTGAAGGCGGTGGATTTCCCTGCGCCATTGGGGCCGATGACAGACACGATCTCTCCAGGGCGCACCTCCAGGCTAACCCCGTGGAGGATCTCCAGCTTGCCGTACCCGGCATAAATGTCTTCTACTTTGAGCAGAGAACTATCAGCGACCAAAGTAAGCCTCGATCACGCGCTCGTCAGATTGGATCATTTCTGGAAGACCTTCAGCGATTTTTTCGCCATAGTTGAGCACAAAGACCTTCTCCGATAGGTTCATGATGACCTTCATGTCATGTTCGACAATGAAGATGGTCTTTCCCTGCACACGAAGGTTTCGAATGACTTGCAAGAGCTCGTTCAGCAGGGTGCGATTGACCCCCGCGGCGGGTTCGTCGAGCAGTACCAACTCCGGGTCCGTCATTAAGACTCGGGCAAACTCTAGCAACTTCTGCTGTCCGTAGGAGAGATTCCCCGCGTATTCGTTTTGCAGCCGGTCCAGAGCAACCAGTTCGAGCAGTTCCCGCGCTCGTCGCCGGGCGCCATCAATCGGCAACCGGGTGACCACGAGGAGGTTCTCAAGGGCAGTAAGTTCGGGAAATATCCGGATAACCTGGAACGTGCGGCCGATGCCGCGGCGCGCCACCTGATGCGGCTTCAGCCCGTCGATGCGCTCGCCTTTATAGTGAACCTCTCCTTCGTCTCGTACCTCAAGCCCCGTGATGCAGTTAAACAGCGTGGTCTTGCCTGATCCGTTGGGGCCGATGAGACCGTAGATCTTTCCCGGGGTGAGACCAAGCGAGCAGCGGTTAACCGCGGTGATCCCACCGAATCGCTTCGTTACTTCCCGTAACTCAAGAATGAAGCTCTCCATCATCAGATTCCCCGTGGGAGACGGTAGCGTTCCTGGAGAACTCCTAAAATTCCTTTTGGCACGAGCAGGACCACAGCGACAATAAGGGCACCAAAGATAGCTTGGTGGATAAAAAGGAATCTGGCCCAAACCATTTCCTGGAAGATGGAGAGGAGGGCAGCCCCCAGAACCGGTCCCAGAATCGTCCCCTTCCCGCCCAAGAGACACATGATGATCATCGTGATGGTGGTGAGTAATGGGAAAGTGCCGATCGGCTCAATGTGGCTTGAGTACCAGGCGAAAAAGCCGCCCACGATGCCTGGGAAAGCTGCCGAAAGCAGAAACGATGCCGCCCGCCAAGGCTTCAATTTGCGCGGCAGATCCTGCCATGAGAGTAGCGGATTGAACAGCCGTTACTGTCCCGGCGTTATTTGCCAGTGAACCGGGGCTTGCCGCCAGGTTAAGGCTGCCGCCGTAGCTGGTTTGCGGCAGTTCCGGCACGGCTCTGCCGGCGCCGCTGGTAGGCGATGTAGCGCGGCACGTGGTAGACGTGGTGCGGCAGCGGCAGGCTCGAGGTCGCCAGCGGCGCGTACCGCGCCCGCAGCCACCGCAGGAAGGCCTGGTCCAACTGCGCCTGGCTCTGCGCATACGCGGC
>JACPFH010000707.1 GCA_016183075.1 Deltaproteobacteria bacterium
GAGCTTACGACGGCAAGGAGATGCCCGGCGGCGTCCGTTAACGAAGGCGGCGCGGAAAACTTCCCCACTTCTATTCTCGGTTTGGCCTCGGCGCGGAACCCCTCGACCAACACAAGATCGAGGTTCTTTAACATTTTGATGATCTCATCCAGCGGCGTGGGCTCATAGGTGTCTTGGAATAGGGCCACTTCGGTGGGAGACACCAGAGCGACGGCTCTAGCGCCGGCTTGACGGTGTTTCCAGGAGTCTTTTCCTGCCCGGTCCACGTCCAGAGGGGAGCTCGAGTGGTGATGCTTAACGGTTCCTACGCGGTAACCCCGCGCCGAGAGCTCGGGAACGAGTTTTTCAATGAGGGCGGTCTTGCCGCTCTTTTTGGTGCCCAAGATAAGCTCTGTTTTTGGGACACTCGCAGGCGCTTTTTTTTCTCTGGATATAGCGAGGTAGCCTCCGCGGGCGCATGGGACACAAAGGGTCTCACCGTTCGTTTCCAGCGCACGCCGGGAATTGATGCCCTCGCCGCATCGCGCGCAGATCTGCCTGCCGCCTCTTGCGCCGGGCATGTCCTCATCGGGTATTTGGACCCGGACAGGTTGAATTTCGAAAAGGGCCTCTTCGGGCATGACCGCGTAAGCTTCTTTTTGCGCTCCTTGTTCGCTCGAGCAGCCGTTCGCGGATGCCGCGACCGTGAGCCTGGCTTCATCCCGCGCCAGCACGCGCACGGCCTTTTGTGTCTCCAGGTTGACGAAGGTTGCGGCCATCTTTCCGTAGTCGCAAAATTTTAACGTCCTTTTCCCAAGCGAACATCCCGTGACGGCCTGGATCGCGTCGGTGGCGCAGCGATCGATCTCCACGAAGACCACGAGCTTCTTCGATCCTCGCGGCTCCTCAATTCCGACCTCCCGGCAACCCGCCATGGCCATCCGGACCCCAAGGACCTGACCCGCGCAGAGGTGCCCGTGGATGGAGCTGGAATATTTCAGCAGCTCTTCAAAGGAACGCATGATCTAAGCTTTCGGTTTCGCAAAACACGTACCACTCAAGTGGCTCAGCCAAGGTGATATGGTTCTTTAAGAATCCCCTTCACGTTCCGGAAATTGGGAAAACTCCCTTCTATTTTTCCTAAAATTGGAATGAGCCGCCGGTCGCGTCTTTCCCCTGACGTTTACCAGAGTAGCCGAACAGGCGTCAACACGATTCTATAGGTGGCATGGTTTGTGCTGCTTAAAAGGCGCCTTAAGGAGAACGCAAATGGGGGACATCTATCCAAAATTCAAAGTCGCTGCCGTCCAAGCTGCGCCGGTTTTTTTGGATCGTGAAAAGACGGTTGAGAAAGCCTGTCGCCTGATCCGCGAGGCCGGCAGAGAGGGAGCGCGGGTCATCGGCTTTCCGGAGGCTTACATCCCCGGCTTCCCCCATTGGTTCGATTACAGGATTGCCAGGGAATGCATGGGCCTCACAAAAGAGCTCTTCAAAAATGCCGTCGAAATCCCCAGTTCCGCTACCGACGCTCTGTGCGAGGCGGCCCGGCAAGCGCGGGCTACTGTGGTCATGGGCGTCAACGAGCGGGATCCTGGGACCATGGGAACTCTGTACAACACGCAGCTTTTTATCGGTCCGGAAGGGAGCATTCTGGGGAAACACCGCAAGCTTGTTCCCACCTGGACCGAGCGCCTTGTTCACACGAGCGGAGACGCCAGCACCCTCAAAGTGTACGAGACAGATGTCGGTCCGGTGAGCGGTCTCATCTGCGGCGAGAATACCGTTAGCTTTTACCGCATGGCGCTATTGCTTCAGGGCGAGAGGATTCACGTGGCTAGCTGGCCTGCATTCCCCAACCGAACCAATCAAAGCCCGATCGAGATCCGGACCCGTTATTATGCTTTCGAGGGGAAATGCTTCGTGATCAGCGCCGCCGGGGTTTTTAGCGCGGAGATGGTGGAGATGTTGTGCCCTAGCGCCGAGCAGAAAGCCAGGGTGCTTGGCAGCGGCGCTTTTTCCTCGATCATCGGCCCGACCGGAGAGTATCTCGCCGGGCCAGACACGGGTGGAGAGAAGATCCTTTACGCCGAAGTTGATCCGGAGGTTACGATTTTCGAGAAGATCAATCAGGATGTGACCGGGCACTACAACCGCCTCGATCTGTTCACATTAGTCGTCGATGACCGGGTGACGTCGCGCGCGCCTGTTTTTAGAAGCGATAAAGAGACGATCTCCGAACCCGCTGTTTCCTATCGGCCCGAGCATGGGGGAGGCGGGCCCACGTCGTTTCCTCCCGACGCCGAAGAGCGAAGCTTCAAACCGGTTGCTTTTCGCGGCAAAGCAGGCTGACGGCGCTCAGCGTGCGACAACTCACGGCCCTTTGGGAAAAAGCCCGCGGGTCTTTATTTCAATCGGGGGTTATCGGTCGATCAAATCTGCCGCAGCCTTGTAGGTTTCGAACTTCATTTTCGGATAAGGCGACGTGTAGCCGTTAAGGAGCCGCTCGATCCGGTGGGGCCGGCTGAAGAACTCCCGATTGGCCCAGCGGCACAGCTCCCCCAGC
>JACPFH010000086.1 GCA_016183075.1 Deltaproteobacteria bacterium
GATGCCGCAGCCATAGGCAACGTGGTTATTCCCGCCATGGCAAAACGGGGTTATCCAAAGGCGCTAAGCGCGGCCATCGTGTCCAACGCAGCCTCGGCCGCCATTCTGATCCCGCCATCGATCCCGATGATCATCTACGCCTGGATGGCGGAGACCTCCGTCGCCAAACTGTTCTTTGCAGGATTCTTTCCGGGCTTTATCGCCGGAGGAGCCATGATGGCGCTGAGCTACCGTTACGCCCGAAAATACAATCTTCCCGTGGAGCAGCAATTCTCCGCCCGGCGGGTCGGGCGCGCCACGGCGGAGGCTTTCTGGGCTCTCATCATTCCGCTGGTCATATGGGGGGGAATCTTTCTTGGCATCGCCACGGCTACCGAGGTTGCAGCCCTGGCCGTTCTAGCGGCGTTCACAATCGGCATCTTTATCTACCGGGAACTGCCCTTCAAAGACGTGATTCGTGTCCTGAAGGATTCCGCCGGCCAGACAGCCGTAGTTATGTTGATCGTAGCATCTTCCGCGGTGCTCGGATGGTTTCTCACAAGCGAGCAGATCCCCCAAAAGTTTGCTCGAATGATCCTCGAGACCACTTCAAACAAATACTTGATTCTGCTCTTTCTCAATATTTTCTTCCTGGTTGCCGGGATGTTCCTTCACTCCGCCGCGGCCATCATCCTCATCGTGCCGATCGTCATGCCGCTCATCCGGCAGATCGGCGTCGACCCCATCCACTTCGGGATCATCGTCACGCTCAACCTTGGCGTCGGGCAGCAAACCCCACCCGTGGCAACGGTGCTGTTTACAACAGCGGCTATCGCGCGACTCCCGTTTTGGGAAGTCTTCAAAGCCGGCTGGCCATTCACCGTTGTGCTCGCCGTAGTCACTTTATTAGTGACCTATGTGCCGTGGATCAGCCTCGCCCCTCTCAATCTGATCAAGTGGTAGGAAGGGTTAAGGATGCTTCAGACATCGCAGAAAATCTTTTAGCGGGCGGGTGTTGATCACATCTTTTTTTCTCGCCCACCCCCTTCTTGCCTGGGCTACTCCGAACTCCAGAAAGCGTATGTGGTTGACGCTGTGGGCGTCCGAGTCGATGACTAACTTGACTCCCGCCTCTACCGCTTTCCGAATATGCTCGTCCTTCAGGTCCAGGCGGTCGGGATAGGCGTCAATCTCCAGAACCGTTCCCGTCTCCTTGGCAGTCTTGATGATCGCGTCCATGTCCACGTCGTACGGCTCCCGCTTCTGAATCACGCGTCCCGTGGGATGAAAGAGAATATCGGCATGGGGGTTGCGCATCGCCTTGGTAACCCGCTCGGTCATCTCTTTTCGGGGGAGGTTGAAGTGGGAATGGACGGCGATACCGACGACATCGAGCTTCTTTAGCGCCTCGTCCTTGATGTCCAGGGTGCCGTCTTTATTGATGTTGACCTCCGCTCCTTTGAGTATTTTGATCCCTTTCAAGGACTGGTTGATTTTGTCGATCGCCTCCATCTGCCTAAGCAGCTTTTTCTCGTCCGAGCCTCCGGTCATGGCCAGACCCTTGGTATGATCGGTGATCGCGATGTATTCCAAGCCGAGCCGCTTGGCCTCACCGGCCATCTCCTCGATGGAGTTGGCTCCATCCGTCCAGGCGGTCTGGATCTGCAGATCGCCGCGCAGGTCCCCGTAGGAAATGAGCGCCGGAAGCTCGCCCTTCCTTGCCGCCTCGACCTCCCCTTGGTTTTCGCGCAGCTCCGGCGGAACATAGGAGAGCCCGAGGGCCTGGTAGATCTCCTCTTCGGTTTCACCGGCAATCCGCTTCTCACCCCGGAATAACCCGTATTCGTTCAGCTTGAGGCCTTTCTCCTGGGCGATGCGCCTGAGCGCCACGTTGTGGTCTTTGCTGCCGGTAAAATAGCAGAGCGCGGCCCCGAAGCTCTCCTTGGGTACGACCCTGAGATCGACGTCCATGGCGTTTTTGAGCTTGACCATGGTTTTGGTCATGCCTTTACCGTGGACGTGCATCACCTCGGGCATCGAGATGAAATAATCCATGATGCCTTCCGGCTTCGACGAAATGGCGAGGAAATCCGCGTCGCCGATTGTTTCCTTGCGCCGGCGGACCGAGCCGGCCACGGTTACAGCCTCCACGTCCGGCAGGCCGCGTAAACGTTTTTCGATCTCGGCGATCAACGGCAGCACGCTGCCAAGCGGAAAGCGACCACCGCCCTGCTTGAGAAACTCGATCCCCTTAAGGATCTTTTGCTGCATCTTTTCGCCGAAACGGGGCAAACCGCGGATTTTGCCCGTGCGCGCCGCTTGTTCAAGCTCGCCGACTCCCGTTATGCCCAACTTCTCGTAAAGGACCTTGACGCTTTTTGGTCCCACTCCCTCAATCGCAGTGAGGCCACGGATGTCAACCGGTGTCTTCTTTCTGAGTTCGTCGTAGTATTTGAGCTTCCCGGTCTTGATGATCTCCTCGATCTTTTCCGCGATTGCTTCGCCGACTCCTGGAATACTGCGCAACTCCTTGGCGCCGCCTCGCTGATAGATTTCCGTCACCGGCTCCTCGAGAGCTTCCAAAGCGTAGGCCACCTTCTCGTAAGCGCGCGGCTTGAACCGTTCCTCCTGCATCTCCAGATACAGGGCGATTTCACGAAAGATCTGGGCAATTTCACTATTGCGCATTGTTTTTACGATTAGCACCTCCCAGCCGCGTTGACAAGAAAGAGAGAACCAGTTAACTTTCTGGTTTATTCTCAGGAGGGAACATGAAGCCCCGATCACTCACTGCAATTTTAGTTACCTTCGGATGTTTGTTTTTCCTGCTCCCGCCGGCATCCGCGCAGCTCACAAAACTCAACGTCGGTTACAGCGCCATCAGCGCCGACCAGCTACCTGCCTGGGTGGCCAAAGAGACGGGAATCTTCGACAAAAACGGCCTCAGTATCGATCTGATCTTCTTTACCGGAGGAAGCACGGCGATTCTCGCCCTTGTGTCCGGAGACGTGCCTATTACGCAGGTTTCAGGGCCTGGCGTCATCAATAGCGTCCTGGCCGGTTCGGATGCGGTCTTCGTGGCTGCCGGAATCACTTCGCTCAATTACGTGTTGATCGGCAAGCCCGGCGTCACGAAACCGGAGCACCTTAAAGGCGGCAGCGTAGCGATCAGCCGCTTCGGCTCGGCAACGGACTCCATAGCCCGCTTCGCTCTGAAAAAGATCGGCTTCACCCCCGGGAAAGACGTAACCATTGTGCAAGTCGGCAGCGGACCGGACCGCTTCAATGCCGCCTTGACCGGAAAGGTAACCGCCGCCGTGATCAATCCGCCATCCAGCTTTCTAGCCGAGAAACGGGGGTTAGCTGTTCTTGCCGACGTGGCCAAGATGGGGCTGATCTTTCAGCACACCGGCGCGGTAACCACGCGCAGATTCATTAAGGAGAAGGAGCACCCCGACACTGTCAGGAAGTACGTCAAGGCGCATGTGGACGCCGTGGCCCGAATCTGGACCGATAAGGAGGCTACCGTTAAGGCCCTCGGAAAATATATGGGAGGCGGCGTCGAGCGCAGCATCCTGGAGAGAAGCCGGAATGATATCCTCACCGAGGCGCTGCTCCCCAAAAAACAGTATCCGAGTCTCGAGGGGCTGAAGACTGTGCTGGAAGACATAGGCGAACGCGACCCGAGGGCGAAGACGGCGAAGCCCGAGCAGTTCGTGGACTTTAGCTTCATCCGGGAGCTGGACCAGAGCGGCTACATCGACGGTCTCTTTAAGAAGAAATGATGCGGGCCTTTTAAAGACTACGACGTTAATCACCGCAAGTCTGTCATTCCCGCGCAAGCGGGAATCCAGGCCTGTCCTCGACTGCGATCGGGGAGAGCGACTGGATTCCGGGTCAAGCCCGGAATGACAAAGAGGGCGGGACTTATGTCGTCATGTATAGATCGCTCTTTTTCCTTGACCCTCGTTAGTCGGTAGGCGGTTTAGGCCTATCGACTCGAGGGCCTTTTTTATTTCGCCCGGCCGCCCGAGACTGACTTAGCGCCAGCAGCGACTCAAGCATCGTCCTAAGCGTCTGGAGCAGATGCGTGTCTTGCGTGTGCACCAAGAAGTTGCAAAGCCGCAGAACCTGCAACTGCCGTGGTGAATATCCCTCAATTCTCTCCTGGGGTTTCTTTCCGCGAGCCATATACAACTGGTCCAGGATGCACTTGCCGGATAGACTTACCGGACAACGGTCCGCCGCCTCCAGAATCGGCTCAGAGTCGAAGAACGCCGTCAGTGAAACTCCGAATGCTTTCGCGATCTTGCCCAGCGTCCTGACCGTCGGAGCGATTCGATCGTTCTCCAACCGCGAGAGGTAGGAAACCGCCAGTCCGGTTGACTCCCCCACCTCCCGCTGGCTTTTTCTGGATCGCAGCCGCAGCTCCAGGATCCTCTTCCCGACACTCATGCCGAGCCTCCCTTAACCCTTAAAATGTTGCCGATTGCGCCTGGATATTTACATAAAAGTCAATTAGTTTCAAATATTTTCCTTTACATGCGTTTGAGCCCGATGTATGAGGGGCACTGACGGGCAGGGAAACAGTCGAACTCAGCACCTGTGATGTCTTGCTTGTTGAGCCCGATCGGATTCTTTCCGATCGGGCTTTTTTGTTTGGACGCTCGCATTTCAACCCTGCAGAGAGGAAGGACCATGCGAAAACAAATCATTCAGTTTGGAGCTATCTTCCTTTTATCGATGGCGTTCGTAGTGCAGGCTGTGAATGGAGCGCAGCCATCTCCCCACCTCGTGATCCAGAGCGCGGAAGCTGACTATGGGTTCCCGCCGTCACGCTCGGTGAAGAGACACTTTTCGTGTCGAGCGCTACTCCCAACGAGATCGTCGCGATCTTGCCGCCTCTGTGGGAGTCGGGAACCTATCGGCTCACCGTTTCCGCGGGTTCAGCCACCACACAATACGACATCTTCGAATTCACAATAGGCGCAGCAGGACTTCAAGGACCCAAGGGAGACAAGGGGGACACCGGAGCCACTGGTCCCGAGGGTCCACACAAGGTCCGATCGGGCTAACAGGTCCGCAGGGGCTCCAAGGACTGAAAGGAGATACCGGTGCAACCGGACCTCAGGGACTGCAGGGAGTTCAAGGTGAGACAGGACCAATCGGTCCACAGGGACCACAAGGAGTCGCAGGTCCTACAGGACCTCAAGGGCCACAGGGCGATACAGGACCCCAGGGGCCTGAGGGACCGATGGGCGCTCAGGGTCCACAGGGAGTACAAGGTGCGCCAGGCCCGGAAGGGTTAAACTTCATAGGACCATGGGATGCTGCGACAACTTATAGCACCGACGATGCCGTCAGCTACGACGGTTCATCGTGGATAGCGAAGCAAGCGAGCACCAACGTTCCTCCTGCCGAGAGCGAATTTTGGACTGTCCTTGCTCAGAGAGGCGATACCGGACTCCGGGGTGAGATCGGACCACAGGGACCTCAGGGAGCAACCGGTCCAGCCGGACCTCAAGGCGCGACTGGACCTCAGGGTCCGCAGGGTCCACAAGGCGCAACGGGACCACAAGGTCCGCAGGGACTCCAAGGCGATACAGGACCGGTAGGTCCACAAGGACTGGAGGGCGATACAGGTCCTCAGGGGCCACAAGGACCGAGCACTACAACCGCCAACGGCCTCTACATCGGATCCGATCATGATGCGAATGAAGCAGGGTCAACATTGTCATTCGGCACCGATAACTCGCCAAAAATGACTCTGGTTGAGAGCGGCAACGTCGGCATCGGGACAGCAACTCCAAATGAACAACTTGAGATTACCGGCAACCTGCGTCTGCCTCCAAGCACGGCCACAGGCACAGCAGGCGTGATCAAATCAGGCGCGGACCCCTTCATTCACAACTTCGGCCTGGGTAACTTCTTTGCCGGCCTGAATGCAGGAAACGCGGTCCTGAAAGCGGAAAACCAGGCAATAACTGGAGTTGGGAATACCGGCGTGGGAGCGAGCGCGCTCTCCAGCGACACCGACGGCAGCGTCAACACCGCCAGCGGGCTCGGTGCCCTCCAGGCCAACACCACCGGCAGCTCGAACACCGCCAGCGGGCTCTGGGCGCTCAAGAACAACACCACCGGCAACTTCAACACCGCCAGCGGCCTTGGTGCGCTCAGTAGCAACACCGGCGCCTCTAACAATACCGCTCTAGGATTCTTGGCCGATGTCTCCTCCGGCTACTTGACCAATGCGACGGCCATCGGTGCCAACGCTGTCGTCAATGCCAGCAACAAGATTCGGCTCGGTGACGCGAACGTGACCCTCGTGGAAACCGCCGGGAACCTGCGCGTGGGGGCCGGCGGCGGTTTCCTCGGCTGCGTCCAGGACGGGAACGGCACGGTGATCCTCGGCACGTGCAACTCGGATGTCAGGTTCAAGACGCGCATCAGCCCCTTCGCCCCTCTGCTCGACCGGCTCGTGCAGCTTCAGCCGGTGCACTTCTTCTGGAAAGCGACCGAGTTTCCCGACAGGCAGTTCGGCAGCAGCAGAAGCTTCGGCCTCATCGCTCAGGACGCGGAGAAGCTCCTTCCGGAGCTCGTCACAGAGGATTCCAGTGGCTACAAGGCGGTGCGGTACAACATGCTGCCGCTGATGACGCTGCAAGCGATGAAAGAGCAGCAGGAGCAGATCAAGACTCTTCAGGAAGAGAACGCCGATCTCAGGGCGCGGCTGGAAAGGCTGGAGCGGATGATGGGCAGCTATGCAGTATCAATGAGGGTTGAATAAAACAGAACTTCTAGGGGTGAGGGGTTATCGCGAGCACAGTGATCTCATCTTTTGCCGGACCGTAGTGCCAAAAAACGCGGTAAGCCGCAGGCGTCCGGCTTTCCGCGTAAGCTTCGAAAACCTTCTCGCCCTTTGCGCCCTTAAGGCTCTTGTATTCATGCGTGTTGAGACTGGGATGGCGAAGGTTTGTCTCCATTAAGCCGAGGGTCTTGCGGACGGCCTTAAGGCGCTTTTCAAGACTCCTGTCTCTCTCAAGTTCCTGCAGTTGCCTCCGTGCCGTGGGTGTGAATTTGAGGATCAAGCGAGGGCTCGGGCGCTAATCGATTTCATCGCTTGCGTGCTTGGCAAACGAGCCGATTTTGCGCGCTTTGCCCCGTCCAGCCTCCTCTATTCCGCGGCGCACGCTCTCCAGGGCGGCGTTGTTCTTGTAAAGCCAGGCTTCATGGAGCGGGACGGTAACTTCCGGCGACAGGAGGATCTGACCAGCCTTGTTGTACGAGATCTCAAAGCGCATATTTTCCAAGTCCTCACCAAAAACATCCCGCAAGGCATCAATCGCCTTTGCGAGGGCGATCCGCCTCTTGTTATCGAGCGTGCCTTTTCCTACGGGCTCGAACTTCATATCAATAGCTTCTCGCATAGCCACCTCTTTTCATAGCCCCATCAGGCTAATGTAGGATTTACCCACTTTCCCACAGTTTGTCAAGACTCTGTGTTCGGCTACCACATTCTGCACTCTCCTGCCGTTTCAAAGGGGTGAGAGTCAGTTTTTGATTGGAGGCCCCAATAAGTTCCGCCACTACGGGCCGGTGGCCCAGGATTTCTTTGCCGCCTTCGGCGACCACGGGGTCGGAACAGTGGGAAGCGAGACCACCATCAACTCCGGCGACATGGCGGGTATCCTCATGATCGGGGTCCAAACGCTGGAAAAACGCACAGCGGAACTTAAAGAAGAGGTGAAAACACTCAAAGCCGAAAATGCCGAACTGAAGGCCCGGCTGGAGAGGCTGGAGCGGATGATAAAAGAGAGACCCTATCTGACAACAGCTTCAACAGAACCTACTCGATAGCTTATTAGGGGCCTTGCGCCGATGCGCGGGGCCCCATATCTGACCCCGACCCGACAACAACTGACCACTCTGCAGGTCGTCAGAACTATACATAGCACCGTTCGTAACCCAATGAATGGGGCTCGGGGTTAGCTTTACCGGGCGAAGCGGTTATGCTGGTGTAAGTTGGCAGGCCCCGTCAGTCGCCTAATGCATTTAAAACAGCCTGAGGACCTCGGGCGGGAACGGGGGAATTACGGTAGTCGCGAAAGTTGCGTGTTGCTATGACATCGGCCTGGCAGGCGACGGCGGCAGCACATTGCAGCGCATCCTCGAAGTCGGCCATCGCCAGGCGGATCGCATAGACGACATCCTTTGTCCCCGCCGGGGAGACGTTCACGAAGCGTAACAAATCGCGAATGAAATCCTTGGCTCCGGGAGTCCCCTTCTTGGGAGCCACCATGTAGTAGAAGTTAGAAATTGAATGCCAGGCTACGTAGCCCTCACCCCGCCTTTTTTGCAATGCGTCCAGGAGGCGTCCCGCCGAATCGGAAAAGGGGCGGCGATCCAGCGCAACATCAATCAAGACATCTGTATCAACGAGGACGATCATAGATACCGTCGGGACAAAACTTTGTAGCGGGGCGACCTCCGACG
>JACPFH010000708.1 GCA_016183075.1 Deltaproteobacteria bacterium
AGGGCCTGACCCTCGGCCCCAACTCACAGGGCGAAGAGCGCCTTCGGGTTGTGGTAGGTGATCTTCTCGTACTGGGCTGGGGTAATGGTTCCCATCTGCTTCAGGTTGCGCAGAGCTTCGATCTCGGTCGATTGGTCGTTGTGACCGTAGTCGGTGCCGATGACGATGTTATCTTCCCCTGAGTACCTGAGTATGTGATCCACGTCATCGTCGGTCTGGCATGAGACATATTGCCGGTACTCCTTCAGTGGGTTCTCCGGCAGTTTCTTGCCCTCGGCTGCCCAGCGGCGCTGCAGATCCTTTACCACGTAGGGTATCCATTGCGCCGCCGCCTCGGCCCAGTGAAACCGGAGCTTAGGAAATAAGTCCGGCAAGCCGCCCATAATCACCGAATGGAATCCCCCTATGACGGGAATGCGAAACTTCCAGAAGCTCCCTCCGCCGTTGTACTGCGACACCAGGTCGATGACCTGGGGGTTGCCGTTACCGACGTGCACCCCCACAGCGAGGTCGAGGCGGCTTATCTCCTCGTAAAGGGGATAGAAGTAGGGATCGGTGATAAGCCGGTGCCCTTCGATGCCGCGCATGAACACGCCGCAGGCCCCGTTCTGCTTGCAAAACTTGATCTCCTCCAACGATGCGCTCATATCAAGCAGCGGTAAAACGCAGATCCACCTGAGCCGCCCTTGGCCTTGCCTGTAAATGTCGGCCAGCCAGCGGTTATAGCCCTTGCAGATGGGGATTTCCCACTCGGGCTTGTCGGTTATTTGTTCGATAAAGACAGTAGGATAGAGCACCTGGATGTCGATACCCAGATCGTCGATGTGCCTCAACCGGGCCGGCACGTTTTCCATCTCCCGGGTTTCCCGGGGAGTGGCCATGACGCGGCCCGTGCGCTCCCCGACTTCGGTGAGCTGCTGCGCGGTCAGAACCACCCGCACCAGGCCGCGTATTTTTCCGTCGATGAACCAGTATTCTCCGCCGTCCTCGCCACGCGGGCGCACAATGAGGGGTCGATATTTCTGGTCAGCCCGGTCCATGAAATCCCAGGTGTGTTCCGTCTCGACAACGTGAGCATCGGAATCAATGGTCGGCATTTCTGAATACCTCCCCCTGCTATTCCTGTATCCGATAAAGCTGCTGTTATGTCAAACATCCTTTATACTTTTTAAGTCGGCCCCTTCAAGCTGTGAGGTTGAACTGGCACCCGCTTCTCGGATATGGTCTCTGCGGGTCGGAGATTGGAGGAGACCGATGCCCTTGGCAAATGTGCGCGGCGTCAAGATCAACTATGAAGTTCTTGGCAATGGCGGCCCTTGGGTGGCGCTCTCGCCCGGCGGCCGGCGGGACCTGGAAGGGGTGAAGTCGCTGGCCACGCGACTGGCCGATGCGGGCCACCGCGTTCTGGTCCACGACCGGCGCAATTGCGGCGCTTCCGATGTCGTGATCGACGGAAACGACTCAGAGTACGAGATCTGGGCCGATGATCTCTACGCGCTCCTCTCCCAGCTTGGTGCCCTTCCCGCCTTCATTGGTGGGAGCTCCTCCGGTTGCCGGCTCTCGCTCCTTTTTGCGCTGCGGCACCCGGGGGCCGCCCGCGGTCTGCTGCTGTGGCGTGTCACGGGTGGACCTTTGGCGGCGCAGCGACTGGCCGAGAGGTACTACGGTCAATACATCGAGGCTGTGAAGCGAGGAGGCATGGCAGTGGTGTGTGAGATGGAGGACTTTAAGGAACGGATCGAGGTGAGGCCGGAGAACCGTGACGCGCTCATGAAAATGGATCCCGAGCGCTTTACAGCCGTCATGTCACACTGGCGCGAGTACTTCATCCGGGGCGCGGACCTGCCGGTGATCGGCGCGACCGAAGCGGAGCTGAAATCGATTGCGGTGCCGGCCTGCATTGTTCCGGGTAACGACAAAACCCATCCGCGCCATGTCGGCGAGAACCTCAGCCGCCTCCTGCCCAACGGCGAGGTGCATCACTTGATGACAAAGTACCATGACTTGGACCTCGGCCCGAGAGAGGAATGGGACGAGAAGGAAAGCGAGATGGCCGCGATCTTCGGCGAATTCCTCAACCGGGTGGCGGCGCCCCGCGCCGCATAACGAGTTTCCCGGCTGCGGCGCAGCCGGAGTCCGGAGCTATCGTGTGCCGAACAGCACGGATAGGTGACTGATTAGGAATCCGAAGAGATTCTCAGGCAGACGCGACGCCGGCGGCGACCGCCCGGATTATGCCGGCGTGAAGGTTCGACCTTGAGGCTTCGGCCCAAGCTCAGCCGAGCGGCTCACCTCGAAAGGTTGAGGTGACGTCCTGATGGCCGCCGTTCTCGATTAGCGCCTCCTCGTAGTAAAGACCCAG
>JACPFH010000721.1 GCA_016183075.1 Deltaproteobacteria bacterium
AAGCGGCCTGATGAACGCCCCGGCCGCACCGAGGAGAAAAACAAGCGCGAGCCAAATGGCAAGCGCAACTGAGACGATCAACGCCGTACTCGAATGATCTTCAGTACGTTGAGAATGCATCGTATTTACCCTTTCCAATCCATCACCGCGCAGGCCCAACGGTTCGGCTGAAGCGGAGTTCTCAAGTGACCCGTCCGACCGTGTCCGGATCGTGAATCGTTGCCACTACAATCTTCCAGCCGTCGTCGGTCTTGCGGAATGTGTATGTTTCACCGAGTCGCTCGAGTTCCTGTCCGTCCGTTTTGTATCGCACCCTACTGACAGTCACGAGTGCTATGTTGTCGCTCATTTTCCTTGTGTGGAGACTCCTCAGTACGCTTCGCGCAAAGCCCCGTGCTTTGAGACCTTCCATCATTCTGGCGACAAGTACCTCGACTTCAGCAAGCGTCGTCATGGCAAAGACTCCCTGGGGTGAAATAAACATACAAGGGACGTGACAGTAAGGCAGCACGGCCTGCGGGTTGAGAGTTTGGAACGCTTGAACATAGGCAGTAAACGTTATGGCAATGGCGTCTTCGTCTTTTGCCATCGGAATGCTCCCTTCAAAATCAAGCGACAAAAGTGCGCCGCCCGGCCTTCTGCAGCAAGGTTTCCGCCCAGCGTTTCCAGCTGTCAGACATCTGAGGGATGATGAGCCGGCCGATCTCATCCCGATCACGAGAGTAGATGCGAAATACATCCCGGACGGTTAGATCATGATCCGGTCTATCAATCACCCGGATCTCATCTCCAGCGCCTAGATTGCCTTCGACTATTACTCGCAAGTATGTCCCGGGTCGTAACGCCTCAGTAAAGCGGCGGGGAAACATCCGGTCATTCATGCGAACTCCAAGCCGCCAGCAAGGCACCCGCGGTTCGGATACCTCGAGAACAGTGGTTCCAATCTCCCAGCGCTCGCCCACGAGCGCGTCGTTCACCTCGATCCCTTCGGTCGTGAGGTTTTCCCCAAACCCGCCGTATCGGAGGGATCGGCCGAGCGCCTGTTCCCACCACCGCATGTCTTCGATGGCGTATGCGTAGACCGCTTTATCAGGGCCACCGTGTGCCTTGCGATCCGCCTGATCGTCTCCTTCGAGATTCACACCGCGAACTGCAATACGACCGGCGACGGGTGATTTCCAGATGGCACTTTTCGCAGGGCGGCCGTTGTATTCAAACTCGCGCACCCGACCGACGTTGATCGAGAGAACTCTTCCTCTAGCTGTCATCACTAGCTCTCCTTTTACGTCAGACCCTTCCGTCCTTGTTGAGGTGCGACCTAACAGTGCCTGACCGTCAGAGCCTTCATGCTTTCACCGAATCAACGCAGGCCGCCCGTGATATAGAGCGTCTCGCCGGTCATCCACGCCGAATCTGAAGATGCGAGAAAGACGGCAGCAGGCGCGATGTCCTCGGCCTGGCCGATCCGGCCCAGCGGGGTTCGCGATTCAACTTCTTTACGAAAATCGCTCTCCAT
This sequence comes from Deltaproteobacteria bacterium, assembly GCA_016183075.1. Taxonomy (GTDB): domain Bacteria; phylum Desulfobacterota; class Binatia; order UBA9968; family UBA9968; genus 2-12-FULL-57-22. Next base: position 1,517 of record JACPFH010000721.1, read on the forward strand.
GAGTCCGACGGTGCGCAGGCCATCGGTTTCCACCATGCCGGGATTGATGGAGTTCATGCGGATGTTGCGCGGGCCCAACTCTTTCGCGAGCGATCTGGTTACCGCATCGACGGCTGCTTTGGTGGCGCTGTAAACCGACGTATTCGCCGGAGCTGTGGTGCTTGCCACCGAGCTGATGTTAATAATGCTGCCCCCCGCGCAGTCAAAATGCCTTACCGCTTCCTTTGAAGCGAGAATCAGACCGAGAACATTCAGGTCAAACTGCTTGCGGAAGTGCTCTTCGGTGACGCCTTCGAGCGGGGAAAACTCATAAATGCCAGCGTTGTTGACCAGGATGTCGATTCTGCCGAACGCCTTCTTGGCTTCAGAGAAGAGATGTTTGATCTCCGCTTGTTTCGCGACGTTTGCCTGCACGGCAATAGCCTTTCCACCGTTTCTTGTAATCTCGGTGATCACGCGGTCGGCGCCCTCCTTGCTGGACGCGTAGTTGACGATAACGGCCGCACCTTCGGCTGCCATATGTTTAGCGATAACCGCGCCAATTCCCTTGGATGCGCCCGTCACAATAGCGACTTTACCTGTCAGTTTTTTTGCCGTCGTGCGCATGGTCTTTTATCCTTTCGTTCGTTGATGTGGTATCGCCCTTCGACTCTTTCCTAGCACGCAGAAACGTCCAGGAGATGGCTGGTTTCAATGCAGTTCAGCCCATACTCCTGCATGAGCAGCTTCGCCGCATCCTGCAGGCGATTCTCAACCAGAGCACTTTTCACCTCGACCGAAACTGTCTTTCCCGCGATAAGCAATGGCACAATCGAGAAACTCATACCAGCCTGTCCTTTCTTTCTAATGGCTCGCGGTTCCATCCGCCCGAGTCACGAACGATAACGGCTTCCTTTTTTCATTTTGATTTCCTCGACGATGGCTTTGTTCATGCACCCTTCAGCCACCAGCTCGGCTCCGTGCTGATACATTTCAGCCAAG